>JAWETZ010000016.1:0-58942 GCA_032480835.1 Streptococcus mitis | reverse complement strand
CAGTGAAACCAGACGAGAAAGTTCCAGTTAAAGACAAAGCGCACTTAACTCCAGAAGAGAAAAAACAAGTGGAAGACAAAGTCAAAGCGAAGAACCCAGATAAGACAGTCACTGTAGGCGAAGACGGCACTGCAACGTTGAAAGATCCAACAACCGGCATCAGTCACCAAATTCCAGGAAGTGACTTGGTCAACCAAGATTTTGGTGTAAACGGTATTCCAGAAGTAACTCCAAGTCAACCAGCGTACACCGATCCAGTGGGCACAAGTAGTACAGATGGCGAAGGCAATGTTATTACACCACCAACTGTAGAAGTCCCAGCCTATACCGATCCAGTGGGTACAAGTAGTACGGATGGCGAAGGCAACTTGATTACGCCACCAAGTGTCGAAGTTCCAGCCTACACCGATCCAGTGGGCACAAGTAGTACGGATGGCGAAGGCAATGTCATTACTCCACCAACTGTAGAAGTTCCAGCCTATACCGATCCAGTAGGTACAAGTAGTACAGATGGCGAAGGCAATGTTATTACACCACCAACTGTAGAAGTTCCAGCGTATACCGATCCAGTGGGCACAAGTAGTACGGATGGTGAAGGTAACTTGATTACACCACCAACAGCAGAAGTTCCAGCGTATACCGACCCAGTGGGCACAAGTGGTACGGATGGTGAAGGTAACTTGATTACGCCGCCAACTGTAGAAATTCCAGCCTACACAGGCAGTGTTAACGGCATTCCAGAAGTTACCCCAGCTCAACCAGACTATGAAGGTAGTGTAAATAGTATTCCAGAAGAAATACCAGCTCATCCAGATTACGACGGTAGTGCTAATGGAATGTCAGAGGGAACGCCAACATCTGAAACTACAATAAATAAAGATCGACAACTTCCAAATACAGGAACAGAGAAATCAAATACATCACTTGTTGTAGCTCTCTTAGCAGCTATGACTGGTGGACTTCTCATTTCACGAAAACGGAAGGAAGAAGAGTGACGATTTATAGATTGTACAGTCAATAACAAGTGATTTGTATAAAATCAGTAAAATGAGTTGATATACAAGTAACTGTGTTTACATCAGAAAGCAACGTGTTTAGCGTTGCTTTTTGATTCTTTGTCATGAAGCTAGAATAGTGCAATGCGAATTCTAAGGCGTTGTTAGAAATTGATCTACAGTAAATTGAAACAAGAATAAGACAAAAGAGCCTCAAAAAAAGTATTGCAACTTGGTAATACCTTTTTGAGGTGCTTTTTGATATAGGCCCATGTTTTCTCAATAGGATTGTACTCAGGTGAGTAGGGAGGAAATGGTAAAAGTTTATGCCCGAATTCTTCACATAAGAGCTCTAGCTTATCCATTTTTTCTTTCTTTTTATATCGAACTAAATAGGAGATGGTTATAAATGGAATTAACGGATAAGATTCGTCGAGTTTATCTTCCCATGACGGAAACGGGTTTTTATATCTTGTTCTGTTTGCAAAAGGAGCGTCATGGTTATAGTATTACGCAAAAGGTCAAGGATATGACAGATTCGCAAGTCTTGATTAGTCCTGGAACTATGTATGGAACCTTGTTAAAAATGGAAAAGGATGGTTTGATTTCCTTTGTCCGAGAAGAAGAAAAACGGAAAATCTATCAGATTACAGACTTGGGACGCAAAGTCTTAGAGATTGAATTGAAACGTATTGAACGGCTCTATAGAAACAGTCGGGAGGAAGGATGATGGAAAAGAAAATTGTTTATCGAATTTTTACAATTGCGGATTATGAGAGGGAGGCTCTATACTTTAGAGAAATGCATGCTAAAGGCTGGAAACTTAGAAAAGTAAGCTATTCTATCTTATTGTTTGTAGTTAAGTATACCTTTGAAAAGTGTCAGCCTGAGCAAGTATCTTATCAGTTGGATTTTTACCCAATGGAAAAATCAGAGAGAACCTCCTATTTACAACTATTTAAAGATTATGGCTGGGAGCATATTACAGACTTTAATAGTTTTTCCTATTTTAGAAAAGCACATTCTAAAGTTGAATCGGCTACAGAGTTTGAAATTTATAACGATGCTACTAACAAGTTGGATATGGTTAATCGCATTTTAAGACTGCGACTAGTACCTGTTTTACTTTTGCTAGCCATACATATACCATTACTCTTTATGTTGTTCGATAGAAGTAATACGTTTGATCTATGGAAATTTCTTGTGGTTGGGCTAGATGTTTTCTTGTCTTTAATCCTTTTGTTAATAGTTGCCTATATTAGCTGGAAGTTATGGCATAAAAAGAAGGAATTATCAGATTTATGATAGGGTAGGTATGCTCAAAATTGGAGGGGAAGTCATGATCAATAAAAAGCAATTTCGGATTTTTACCATTCTTGATTTGGACAAGGAAGAAGAATATTTACATGAGATGCACTTGAAAGGCTGGAAGTATAGAACTAGTCGTTTTGGTTTTTTCTATTTTGACCAATGCCAACCTGACGATGTTATCTACCGTATCTATGATTCTAGATTTCTTAAAAAGTATAAGCATGAACAGCAAGATTTTAGAAATAGAGGTTGGGAATTGATAGAAGCAGGTTTTTGTTCAGTTCTTCGTAAACCAGCTTCTGATATGCTTCCAGAGGATCAAATCTATATGAGCGATAATATCAGGTGGGAAGTTATGCGATCTAGACTTCGTTCATGTGCAGCTACTTTTTTAGGTGGAATTGTTGTTTGTATGAGTCAATTTAAAGAAGAGCTTTCTATATCTTTCTTTATTATTTTTCTTTTATATGCTTTAATGTTTTCTTATCTAATCCATGGTTTTTTCAGACTTAAAAAGAAATACCGAGTAGATGGAAGGTAAAGCTCTAGGTCTTTAGACTAATTTTTAGCACTCTTGATAAAAGAGTGCTAATTTTTTGAGTTTTTATCTTGACATTCTCTTCTAAGGGTGTATAATAGAATCATAAGTTAGCACTTGAGGGTATCGAGTGCTAATCGATCAGACAGAGAGGAGTGATGAGATGGTTACAGAGCGTCAACAGGATATTTTAAATCTGATTATTGACATCTTTACCAAAACGCACGAACCTGTCGGATCCAAAGCCTTGCAAGAGTCTATTAACTCTAGCAGCGCAACCATTCGTAATGACATGGCGGCTCTAGAAAAGCAAGGTTTGCTTGAAAAGGCTCATACTTCAAGTGGTCGGATGCCAAGTGTTGCTGGTTTTCAGTACTATGTGAAACACTCACTGGATTTTGACCGACTGGCTGAAAATGAGGTTTATGAGATTGTTAAAGCCTTTGATCAGGAATTCTTCAAACTAGAGGATATTCTGCAAGAGGCTGCCAATCTACTGACAGACTTGAGTGGCTGTACGGTAGTGGCACTGGATGTTGAGCCTAGCAGGCAACGTTTGACAGCCTTTGATATCGTTGTTTTGGGGCAACATACAGCCTTGGCAGTATTTACCCTAGACGAGTCGCGAACGGTTACCAGTCAGTTTCTGATTCCAAGGAACTTTTTGCAGGAGGACTTGCTGAAACTGAAGAGCATCATTCAGGAACGTTTCCTCAGCCACACCGTTCTAGATATTCACTACAAGATTCGGACGGAGATTCCGCAGATTATCCAGCGTTACTTTACAACAACGGACAATGTGATCGATCTATTTGAACATATCTTTAAGGAAATGTTCAACGAAAACATTGTGGTGGCGGGCAAGGTCAATCTCTTGAATTTTGCTAATCTGGCAGCCTATCAGTTTTTTGATCAACCGCAAAAGGTGGCCTTGGAGATTCGTGAAGGGTTGCATGAAGATCAGATGCAAAATGTCCGTGTTGCGGATAGTCAAGAGTCTTGTCTAGCTGACCTAGCGGTGATTAGTAGCAAGTTCCTGATTCCTTATCGGGGAGTTGGAATTCTAGCCATTATCGGTCCTGTTAATCTGGATTACCAACAGCTAATTAACCAAGTCAATGTGGTCAACCGTGTTTTGACCATGAAGTTGACAGATTTTTACCGCTACCTCAGCAGTAATCATTACGAAGTACATTAAGATTGAAATCATTAAAGGAGGCGAAAATGGCCCAAGATATAAAAAATGAAGAAGTAGAAGAAGTTCAAGAAGAGGAAGTTGTGGAAACGGTAGAAGAAACAACTCCTGAGAAATCTGAGTTGGACTTGGCAAATGAACGTGCGGATGAGTTCGAAAACAAATATCTTCGCGCTCATGCGGAAATGCAAAATATCCAACGCCGTGCCAATGAAGAGCGTCAAAACTTGCAACGTTACCGTAGCCAAGACTTGGCAAAAGCAATTCTCCCTTCTTTGGACAACCTAGAGCGTGCACTTGCAGTTGAAGGATTGACAGACGATGTGAAGAAGGGCTTGGAGATGGTGCAAGAAAGCTTGATTCACGCTTTGAAAGAAGAAGGAATCGAAGAAATCGCAGCTGACGGTGAATTTGACCATAACTACCATATGGCTATCCAAACTCTCCCAGCAGACGATGAACACCCAGCAGATACCATCGCACAAGTCTTCCAAAAAGGCTATAAACTTCATGACCGCATTCTAAGACCAGCAATGGTGGTAGTGTACAACTAGGCTAACTTGTCCGAAACGACACTAAACTATGAAGAAAGATAAAATATGTTTGGCTTTGCAATAGTGAGCAAAGCGAACTAAAGACGATACTCTTCGCCGTGGCGCTACTTGCGCAAACTTTGAGACCATAGGCTCAAAGTTTAGTCAAAGAGATTGACGAGGTTAAGCTCTGACGGCGCCGCCACCTAAGAAGAGTATCAAAAAGAAAAATAGAAAATTAACTAACAAGGAGAAAAACACATGTCTAAAATTATCGGTATTGACTTAGGTACAACAAACTCAGCAGTAGCAGTTCTTGAAGGAACTGAAAGCAAAATCATTGCAAACCCAGAAGGAAACCGCACAACTCCATCTGTAGTCTCATTCAAAAACGGTGAAATCATCGTTGGTGATGCTGCAAAACGTCAAGCAGTTACAAACCCAGATACGGTTATCTCTATCAAATCTAAGATGGGAACTTCTGAAAAAGTTTCTGCTAACGGAAAAGAATATACTCCACAAGAAATCTCAGCTATGATTCTTCAATACTTGAAAGGATACGCTGAAGATTACCTTGGTGAAAAAGTAACTAAAGCAGTTATCACAGTTCCAGCTTACTTCAACGACGCTCAACGTCAAGCCACAAAAGACGCTGGTAAAATCGCTGGTCTTGAAGTAGAACGTATCGTCAATGAACCAACTGCAGCAGCCCTTGCTTATGGTTTGGACAAGACTGACAAAGAAGAAAAAATCTTGGTATTTGACCTTGGTGGTGGTACATTTGACGTATCTATCCTTGAATTGGGTGACGGTGTTTTTGACGTATTGTCAACTGCAGGGGACAACAAACTTGGTGGTGACGACTTTGACCAAAAAATCATCGACCACTTGGTAGCAGAATTCAAGAAAGAAAACGGTATTGATTTGTCTACTGACAAGATGGCAATGCAACGTTTGAAAGATGCAGCTGAAAAAGCGAAGAAAGACCTTTCTGGTGTAACTTCAACTCAAATCAGCTTGCCATTTATCACTGCAGGTGAGGCTGGACCTCTTCACTTGGAAATGACCTTGACTCGTGCGAAATTTGACGATTTGACTCGTGACCTTGTTGAACGTACAAAAGTTCCAGTTCGTCAAGCCCTTTCAGATGCAGGTTTGAGCTTGTCAGAAATCGACGAAGTTATCCTTGTTGGTGGTTCAACTCGTATCCCAGCTGTTGTAGAAGCAGTTAAGGCTGAAACTGGTAAAGAACCAAATAAATCAGTTAACCCTGATGAAGTAGTTGCTATGGGTGCTGCCATCCAAGGTGGTGTGATCACTGGTGATGTTAAAGACGTTGTCCTTCTTGACGTAACACCATTGTCACTTGGTATCGAAACAATGGGTGGTGTCTTCACAAAACTCATCGACCGTAACACAACTATTCCAACATCTAAATCACAAGTCTTCTCAACAGCAGCAGACAACCAACCAGCCGTTGATATCCACGTTCTTCAAGGTGAACGCCCAATGGCGGCAGATAACAAGACTCTTGGACGTTTCCAATTGACAGACATCCCAGCTGCACCTCGTGGAATTCCTCAAATCGAAGTAACATTTGACATCGACAAGAACGGTATTGTGTCTGTTAAGGCCAAAGACCTTGGAACTCAAAAAGAACAAACAATTGTCATCCAATCGAACTCAGGTTTGACTGACGAAGAAATCGACCGCATGATGAAAGATGCAGAAGCAAACGCTGAAGCAGATAAGAAACGTAAAGAAGAAGTAGACCTTCGTAACGAAGTAGACCAAGCCATCTTTGCGACTGAAAAGACAATCAAGGAAACTGAAGGCAAAGGCTTCGACGCAGAACGTGACGCTGCTCAAGCTGCCCTTGATGACCTTAAAAAAGCTCAAGAAGACAACAACTTGGAGGATATGAAAGCAAAACTTGAAGCATTGAACGAAAAAGCTCAAGGACTTGCTGTGAAACTCTACGAACAAGCCGCAGCAGCCCAACAAGCTCAAGCAGGAGCAGAAGGCGCACAAGCAACAGGAAACGCAGGCGATGACGTCGTAGACGGAGAGTTTACGGAAAAGTAAGATGCAAAGCCCGTTAAAACCTCACAGTGAAAATAGGAAATCTGACGCAGAAACTTTAGTTTCTAGAAAGATTTGTCTTTTTCACCAAGAGGTTAGGGCGTGCTCGATTTAGCATTACTAGTTTGATTTTTAAAACTTGAACGTCGTAATGATAGAAAGAAATCCAGAGGTTGTAACCCAGCCTCTGTTTTTCGGTAAAATAGAGGATGTTGCGTATGAAAAAAGTACTTTGTATCATTTATCCTAATTTTTCTCTTTATGAGATAACCACTTTAACAAGTACTTTAGCTTTATCTTTTGGCATAACAATTGATTATGTGGCTTCAGAACATTCGATAGTTATATCTGAGGATGGCTTACCCTGTCAACCGATCAAAACATTGGATCAAATCCGTATAGAAGAGTATTCTTGTGTGATTTTGCCAGGAATGGTTAACATTGGACCTGCTCTACAGGATGAGAAATTGATTTCGTTTTTGAGGGAGCTTGGTGAGCAAGATATCCTAATTGCAGCCATTTCTTCAGCTCCTCTTTTATTAGCGAAAGCAGGTCTGTTGAAGGACACGAAATTCACAGGTGGAATTTGGCAAAACTTCTTTGACTATTTTGAATTTCTTCCACGTGAGAATTTCCAACCGAAAGTTCTTGTGCAAGATAAACAAATCATTACGGCAATAGGATTCGCACATCAAGAGTTTGCAAGGAAAGTGATTCTAAGTCTAGGGTTGGCAGAAAATACTGACAACTATTTTAAAGAAAAAAACGAGTACTCTGAAGAGGATTTGTTATTTACTTTATCAGATGAAGAGTTTGATCAAGTGAAGCGAAGTATAGAAAACACCCTCTAAAGATTTACATAAAAATTATAGAAAGGAACAAGGGTGTTCAGGAAATTGAACACGGGTTCCAAAATTTTTGACTCAATATAAAAGAAAGGACAAAGAGTGTTCGAGAAATTGAACTCGAGCGGAAAGCTTGGAAATTAGATAAACCTCCTAAGAAATCAGGATTTCTTGTCGGTTTCCTAAATTTCAGTAGCTTTCTGTTCGCTCTTAGTATCTTGTATGAACAATACTGAATTTTATGATCGTCTGGGGGTGTCAAAAAACGCTTCGGCAGACGAGATCAAAAAGGCTTATCGTAAGCTTTCGAAAAAATATCACCCAGATATCAACAAGGAGCCTGGTGCTGAGGAAAAGTACAAGGAAGTTCAAGAAGCCTATGAGACTTTGAGTGACGACCAAAAACGGGCTGCCTATGATCAATATGGTGCTGCAGGCGCCAATGGTGGATTTGGAGGCTTCGGTGGTGGAGCTGGCGGTTTCAACGGGGCAGGTGGCTTCGGTGGTTTTGAAGATATCTTCTCAAGTTTCTTCGGCGGAGGCGGTGCTTCACGCAATCCAAATGCTCCTCGTCAGGGGGATGACCTCCAATACCGTGTGAATTTGACTTTTGAAGAAGCTATTTTTGGAGCTGAAAAAGAAGTTAAATACAACCGTGAAGCAAGCTGTCGTACATGTAATGGCTCTGGTGCTAAGCCAGGAACAAGTCCAGTCACTTGTGGACGCTGTCATGGTGCTGGTGTCATTAACGTCGATACACAGACTCCTCTCGGTATGATGCGTCGCCAAGTAACCTGTGATGTCTGTCACGGTCGCGGAAAAGAAATCAAAGATCCATGTACAACTTGTCACGGAACAGGGCATGAAAAACAAGCTCATAGCGTACATGTGAAAATCCCTGCTGGTGTGGAAACAGGTCAACAAATTCGCTTAGCTGGTCAGGGTGAAGCAGGATTTAACGGTGGACCATACGGTGACTTGTACGTGGTGGTTTCTGTGGAAGCCAGCGACAAGTTTGAACGTGAAGGAACGACTATCTTCTACAATCTCAACCTCAACTTTGTCCAAGCAGCTCTTGGTGACACGGTAGATATCCCAACTGTTCACGGTGATGTTGAATTGGTTATCCCAGAGGGCACTCAGACTGGTAAGAAATTCCGTCTACGTGGCAAAGGAGCTCCGAGCCTTCGTGGTGGTGCAGTTGGGGACCAATACGTTACTGTCAATGTCGTGACTCCGACAGGCTTGAACGACCGCCAAAAAGCAGCCTTGAAAGAATTCGCAGCTGCGGGTGATTTAAAAGTCAATCCAAAGAAAAAGGGCTTCTTTGACCATATCAAGGATGCCTTTGAAGGAGAATAAACAAAAAGAGCCGATGGGCTCTTTTTACTTATCTTCAAGTTCCTGTGTTTCTTTGATCACTGCTAGTCTAGTCTGGATATCTTTTTCTAAGACTTTAAACTTGTAAGTCAGGTCTTCTTGGTATTCCTTGATGAGTTCTTTTTGTTGGTCGATGATTTGCAGGCTATTTTGGATAATATCCATATCATCCTTGATAGCTTGAACGCGGTCAGTTGTATTCAAGACTTCATCTGTGATGGTTTGACGATTTTTTGTGACCAGATAACTTCCGGCTGCAGCTCCTGCAAATAGCAGTAGATTGGATAATTTCATGGCAACTCCTTAGGCGTTTTTGATAGTTTCAGCGACTTGAGCGAGTTTGTCAAAGTCTGGTTCGTGGGCGATAAAATCAATCTTGAGGTCATCGTCCGCACTGTAGCGAGGCACGAGGTGAACGTGGGTATGGAAGACGGTTTGCCCTGCGATTTCTTCACAGTTAGCAATGATATTCATACCAGCAGCTTTGGTAGCTTTCATGACTTTTTGAGCCACTTTTGGTACTTGGGCAAAGAGTTGGCTGGCGCTAGTAGCGTCCATTTCTAAAAGATTGCGATAGTGTTCTTTGGGTACGACCAAGGTGTGTCCTGGTGTCACTTGAGAGATATCAAGAAAGGCAAGAACCTGCTCATCTTCATATACTTTTGAAGCAGGAATTTCCCCTGCGATGATTTTACAAAAAATGCAATCTGACATAAAATCTACCTCTACTGTATTGAATTTTGATATAATATAGCTACATTATACCAGATTTGGAGAAAATATGTTAGAAATTAAAAACCTGACAGGTGGCTATGTTCATGTTCCTGTCTTGAAAGATGTGTCCTTTACTGTTGAAAGTGGGCAGTTGGTCGGTTTGATTGGTCTCAATGGTGCTGGAAAATCGACGACCATCAATGAGATTATTGGTCTCTTGACACCTTATAATGGCTCCATCAATATCGATGGTCTGACCCTGCAAGAAGATGCAACGAGCTACCGCAAGCAAATTGGCTACATTCCTGAGACACCTAGCTTGTATGAGGAATTGACCCTCAGAGAGCATATCGAAACGGTTGCCATGGCTTATGGTATTGAGCAGAAAGTGGCTTTTGAGCGAGTGGAGGCTTTGCTAAAAATGTTCCGTTTGGACCAGAAATTGGACTGGTTCCCTGTTCATTTTTCAAAAGGGATGAAGCAAAAGGTCATGATTATCTGTGCTTTTGTGGTGGATCCTAGTCTTTTCATCGTGGATGAGCCTTTCCTTGGTCTTGATCCGTTGGCTATTGCGGACTTGATTCAGCTTTTGGAAGTGGAAAAGCAAAAGGGCAAGTCCATTCTCATGAGTACCCACGTGCTTGATTCGGCGGAGAAGATGTGTGATGCCTTTGTCATTCTCCACAAGGGTGAGGTGCGTGCCAAGGGGAATCTCCTACAACTACGCGAAGCCTTCGATATGCCTGAGGCTAGTTTGAATGATATCTACTTGGCTCTGACCAAAGAGGAGGAGCTATGAAAGACTTGTTTTTAAAGAGAAAGCAGGCTTTTCGTAAGGAGTGTCTTGGTTATCTGCGCTATGTTCTCAATGACCACTTTGTCTTGTTCCTGCTTGTCCTGCTGGGCTTTCTAGCCTACCAGTACAGTCAACTCTTGCAAGATTTTCCTGAAAATCATTGGCCTATCCTTTTATTTGTAGGAATTACGTCTGTTTTACTTTTGCTTTGGGGAGGAATTGCCACCTATATGGAGGCTCCAGACAAGCTCTTTCTCTTAGTCGGAGAAGAGGAAATCAAACTCCATCTCAAGCGTCAAACTGGCATTTCTCTAGCCTTTTGGCTCTTTGTCCAGACCCTTTTCTTGCTGTTATTTGCGCCCTTATTTTTAGCCATGGGTTATGGCTTGCCTGTTTTTCTGGTCTATGTGCTTTTGTTTGGGTTAGGTAAATATTTCCTCTTTCGTCAAAAGGCCAGCAAGTTTTTTACTGAAACTGGACTAGACTGGGACTATGTCATTTCCCAAGAAAGCAAGCGTAAGCAAGTCTTGCTTCGTTTCTTTGCCCTCTTTACCCAGGTAAAGGGAATTTCAAACAGCGTCAAGCGTCGTGTCTATCTGGACTTTATCCTAAAGGTTGTTCAAAAGGTGCCTGGGAAGATTTGGCAAAATCTCTATCTGCGTTCTTATCTGCGAAATGGAGATCTCTTTGCCCTCAGTCTCCGTCTTCTCTTGCTTTCCGTTCTGGCGCAGGTCTTTATCGAGCAAGCTTGGATTGCGACAGCGGTGGTGGTTCTCTTTAACTACCTCCTGCTCTTCCAGTTACTGGCCCTCTATCATGCCTTTGACTACCAGTATTTGACCCAACTCTTTCCACTGGACAAGGGGCAAAAGGAAAAAGGCTTGCAGGCTGTAGTCCGAGGATTGACTAGTTTTGTTTTACTTGTGGAATTAGTTGTCGGCCTTGTGACCTTCCAAGAAAAACTAGCCCTTCTAGCCTTACTGGGAGCTGGTTTGGTTTTACTAGTCTTGTACTTACCTTATCAGGTAAAACGTCAGATGCAGGACTAACATTTCCTATATGACACTAAAAAAGAAGTTGAGTTCAGTTTGTCTCAACTTCTTTTATTTTCTACAGGATAATGGTTGGTCCGTAGAGACTCAACTTGGTCTTGACTTGGTCAAAGTGGAAGCGGTCATAGGCCCGCCAAGCGGCACGAGTAGGAGCATCTGGATCAAGAGCGCTGAGTCCCATGAGAAGACTGGAAGTCTGGTAAAATTTTTCCAATTCAATCAAGACTCGATTATCCACTGTCTCAGCCTTGGCTAGAAAGCCAAGAATAGAGTTTAATTGCTCCTGAAAGCGGACGTCGTCAGCGCTTGCCTGTTTGCATGCTTGATAGGCTTTGTTTAAGTCAGTAATCAAAGTCTGAGCTCTTTTGATAGGGTCTGTATCTGTCATGAGAATGCCTCCTCTAATCTGGGTGCTAGTCTTGTTTCTAGCAACTGTGTTTTGATACTGTTAGTCTATCACTTTTATCTCCTTTTTCGCCTCCAAATCTTTAATTGTCCTTGAAATTTCCTGAATGGTACTGTTAAAATTTTATGATAAAATAGTGGTAAGATTATCATGCTTATTTGAGGAACAAGATACCCTTCAGGAGCGTTGAAGGCCTGTTTAGGATTTGGTGGGCTTGTATCATAGTATTTTTGCTATTCTCTTTTTAGGAAGAAATCGAAACAAGGAGAGTAAAAAGATGAGAATATTTGTTTTAGAGGATGATTTTTCCCAGCAGACTAGGATTGAAGCGACGATTGAGAAACTTTTGAAAGAACATCATATCACTCCCAGCTCTTTTGAGGTCTTTGGCAAGCCAGACCAACTGCTGGCAGAGGTGCATGAGAAGGGGGCCCATCAACTATTCTTTTTGGATATTGAGATTCGAAATGAGGAGATGAAGGGGCTGGAAGTGGCTAGAAAGATTCGGGATCGAGACCCCTATGCCCTGATTGTCTTTGTGACGACTCACTCAGAGTTTATGCCCCTGTCCTTTCGCTACCAAGTGTCTGCTTTGGACTACATTGATAAGGCCTTGTCAGCAGAGGAGTTTGAATCTCGTATCGAGACAGCCCTCCTCTATGCCAATAGTCAAGATAGTAAAAGTCTGGCGGAAGATTGCTTTTACTTTAAATCAAAATTTGCCCAATTCCAGTATCCTTTTAAAGAGGTTTATTATCTTGAAACGTCACCCAGAGCCCATCGTGTTATTCTCTATACCAAGACAGACAGGCTGGAATTTACAGCGAGTTTAGAGGAGGTTTTCAAGCAGGAGCCCCGTCTCTTGCAGTGCCACCGCTCATTTCTCATCAATCCTGCCAATGTGGTTCGTTTGGATAAGAAAGAAAAACTCCTTTTCTTTCCCAATGGTGGAAGCTGTCTAATCGCGCGTTATAAGGTCAGGGAAGTATCTGAAGCTATCAATAACTTGCATTGAGCTAGGAGAGTTTATGAATATTGCTTGGATATTATTGTATACGCTTATTACTAATGGGCTAAAAATTGTTATTTTCTTTAAGGTAGATGGAATTGGTCTCAATTTTGAGAGAATTTTTAAGGCCTTTCTTTTTAAGCTACTTTTGGCAGTTGTTTTTGTAATGATTAGCTATATAGTAGGAAATGATTATCTATCTTATTTTATGGAACCCTTGTACGGTATAGGTTTGTCTTTCTTACTGTTAAGAGGGCTTCCTAAAAAACTCCTCTTCTTTTATGGTCTCTTTCCAATGATATTGGTGAATCTCTTTTATAGAGGGGTCTCCTATTTTGTGCTTCCATTTTGGGGACAAGAAATTGTAGATAAAGGTAGCAATCCTATCTTTTTATTGATGACGATATTCGTTTGCTTCATAGTTTTAGTCTTTTTGAAATGGTTGGACTATGATTTCACTAACTTGAGAAAGGAGATTCTCGATAAAGGTTTTCAAAAGTCCCTGACCACGATTAACTGGATAATGGGGGCTTATTATCTAGTGATGCAAAGTCTGTCTTTCTTTGAATATGAACAAGGTATTCAATCAACGACTGTTCGCCATCTCATCCTAGTCTTTTACTTGCTCTTTTTTATGGGAATTATTAAGAAATTGGATACCTATTTGAAGGACAAACTCCATGAGAGATTGGACCAAGAACAGGCCTTGCGCTACAGAGATATGGAACGCTATAGTCGGCATATAGAGGAACTTTACAAGGAAGTGCGGAGTTTTCGCCATGACTACACCAATCTCCTGACCAGCTTACGTCTGGGCATTGAAGAGGAGGATATGGAGCAGATAAAAGAGGTCTACGACTCGGTTTTAAAGGATTCTAGTGAAAAATTGCAGGACAATAAATATGACCTTGGTCGATTGGTAAATATTCGTGATAAAGCCCTCAAAAGTCTTCTAGCAGGGAAATTTCTAAAAGCTAGGGATAAGAAGATTATCTTTAATGTCGAAGTTCCTGAGGAGATTCAGGTCGAGGGGATGAGCTTGCTTGACTTTCTAACCATTGTGTCCATCCTTTGTGACAATGCTATTGAAGCCAGTGCAGAGGCCAGTCAACCTCATGTTTCAATCGCCTTTTTAAAGAATGGAGCACAGGAGACCTTTATCATTGAAAACTCCATCAAAGAAGAGGGTATAGATATTTCTGAGATTTTCTCCTTTGGAACCAGTTCTAAAGGGGAGGAGAGAGGAGTTGGTCTCTATACCGTCATGAAGATTGTCGAAAGTCATCCTAATACCAGTCTAAATACCACCTGCCAAAATCAAGTCTTTCGTCAAGTACTTACTGTGATACATGCAGAATGATAAAAAATAAGACCGAGAGTTCTTGTTTCTCGGTCTGTATGGTTGAATAGTCAATCAAAGTAGTTTTGAGTTACAGTCAATTGCTTGTATGAGAAATAATTTTCTCTATCATCAACTATCGGGAGAGGTTTCTAATTTTTGAAATCTAATTCTGCTATATCTACTTTTTATTTTTAGTTTTTAATAATCCTATTATAGATAGAGTTATTAAAGTTATGGACATTAAACTGCTAAAAATAAATACTTTTGATGTTAATCCAATAGAAAATAGTAATATTCCATAAAAAATATTGGATATATAATAAATCTTACTCTTCATGATTACTTGCCTCCGAATATAGATTTTTGCCGTGTTACAAATGTGACAAGTTTAGTATAGCACTGTTTTTAAAAAAATTTCATCCAAATCTTGAATGGTTATTGAAACATCTTGAATTGAACAAAGAAATTTCTCCTTACCAAAATAACGAATATCATTCATAAACCGAAAAATAATATATGTTATCATTATTTTTGGCTATAATGGTTAATGAGCTTACCATTCTTGTCTTCAATAAAAAATCAGTATTTGAAGAAAACTAGGAAACTAGTTATAGACAGTACTGCTTTACGGCGAGATGGTGTTGCAATAGTTTGAAGAATATTTCTTAGGTTTGAAATAAAATACTATAGTATGTGAGGTATATTAAATGAATAAGAAATCCTTTTTTATCATCTGTTCTACGTTGATCATAGCATCGAATCTTCTCATGATTTCCGTGGTGAACAAGGGAGAAGAAACAGGGAGCAATCTGTTTGTGATTGCTATAGCCTGTGTTTTGCTGCCAGCCTTTTTATATGCGGTTGAAAACAGACTTACTTCAATGGTAAGAGTAGAATCAATACTCCTGATTCAGTTGACAGTTATATCCCTACTCCGTCTTATCAACAGAATAGGGAGTACGCCTGAAATCTTCAACATTATTATTACCCTTCTCGCTTTGGCAAGTGGGACAGCTGCTATCCTTGTTGCGATCATGAGAATATATGAGAACAGACGGAAGTAAGGCTGAATAGCTTTCGATGTATTTTCACATTGTTAAATTCCCCTAGGGCAAGTATGTTTTTCATGCTTGCTTTTTTTTAATTTTTTTACAATTCAAGATGTTTTGATGACCATTTATGATTTGGATGGAAAATTTAAAAAAATAGTAGTATACTAACCTTATTAAGGTTGTAATAGGACGAAAGTAAAAAGAGGTATTCCTCGTGAATGCAAAAACAATGTTACAATTGGCTATTATGGTTGCTTAAAGGATTGAGCTTGTATGTAGAGGAGCTGTACTTGGAGGTAATTATGGATTTCAAAAGTTTTCTTATTGTTTTTGTTGTTGGTATGTTTGTTTCTTTTATTACTTCTTTAATTAGGGAAAAAATTTTAAAATCTCCAAAGAAGAATAAAGATAGATCTAATTAGATAAAAAGATTTTTTATCGCTAGTTTAATCTACAGGGGGTTTCTTTAATATTGTTTCGCCTGTCACAATGATATGTGATAGCAGGATAAAAAATCTACAAATTAAGTTGGTATCAATACGGTGTAAAGGGCAAGTATGTTTTTCATGCTTGCTTTTTAAATTTTTTAACAATTCAAGATGTTTCGATGACCATTTATGATTTGAGTGATCCAAGGTCGAAATGAGTGCTATACTAGCAGTGTAAAGGTTCTTGCTCAACTAAGATAAAGCACACGTTTAGGAGGAAATCTTATGAAGAAAAAAATACTTGTCATTTTTATCTTGTATCTGATCATGTCCATCTTTCTATATCCGCTTAGGGAGAGTGCTTGGTATCATCTATTTTATACCATAGCCTATATGATTGCGGTTATAATCTATCTTGCTTTAACTAAAAAGAAAGGAGAAAAGAAATGAAAACTTTTCTTGCTAAAAAACGGAACATCTTCCTTACGAGATTGTTCCTAGGTCAGTTGCCCTTACTTGTCTCTACTTATCTATTTCTATCTCGTCAGTTTTTAAATTTTTCATTGGTTTTCCAATTTCTTTTAGTGGTTATTAACTTGGCCTCTATTTTGGTTACTGTTTACCTCACTAGGGAAATGAGGATAAGAGAATTTGAAGATGATGATTTGGTTAGTCCTAGAACAAATCAACTTATGTTCATCGGCTTGACAGGTTTTATGTCTATTATTTGTTTGTATAGAGGTATCACAGCAGGAGAATTCTATCAACAAATAATCGCATATATTGGCGCTATTCTCTGCTTGATTATTATGCTTCTACTCATTTGGGGCTTGAAGTATTATAAAAAGTAGGGAAGAACTTGCGGCTAGTCTATAGTCTGATAAGAGGAGGTCATCATGTATAAACACTTATTTTTCCTAGATTCCAAAACTTTAGACCGGTTGACGCCCTATATTCTGGTCTTGGCTTCTGACACCATTGCCTTTAATGTTTTTGTGCTAACCTTTGTATCTGCGGTGGTCTTTAATTCCCTAAATTCCATGCTAGCTTTAATGGCTATATTCTTAGGGGCTGGCTATGTGGTCGGATTTTGGTTACTCAAATGGTTTGTTTTGGAAAGACTAGATCTAAAGAATGACGTGTAGGAAGTCTGTTTGGTGAGGAGGATAGCTTTATGGCCATTTTCAATAAGTGTCATGCCTTGTTTTTGGGATTTTTAGTCTTTGCAATCATTGGTACAGCGGGATATTCCGTCAATCAAGGGGATTATTTTCAACACCAGTACACATTCATTATTATAAAGAGTCTCTTGCTTTTCCTTAGTTTTGGCTATGCTAAATGGTTTGATATGATTTCTTTTGGGATGTTAAGCAGGAAACAACTCTTGCTGTTCATTGGAATTTTTCTTCTCACTGTGCTTGTAAGTATTAGCTATCATGCTTTTTTCTCAGTTGTTTCTGGTGCTTCGGATCAACATCTTGAGGAAGCTAGTAAAGGACTTTCGCTTTCTTTTATTGTTAGTGTCACAATTTTGGGACCAATTCAGGAGGAACTCCTGTTTAGAGGACTTCTTCAAGGTGCATTTTTTGACAATTCTTGGTTAGGACTTGTGTTGACTTCCTCTCTCTTTTCTTTCATGCATGAACCTTATGATATTCCTTCGTTTTGCTATTATCTTTTCGGGGGCTTGTTGCTGGGCTTTGCTTATAAAAAGAGCCAAAACCTATGGGTCTCCACTTTAGTTCATATGTTTTACAACAGTTTGCCACTTTTAACTTATATTCAATGAAAATCAAAGAGCAAACTAGGAAACTAGCCGCAGGTTGCTCAAAACATGATTTTGAGGTTGTAGATGAAACTGACGAAGTCAGTCACATATATAATCCAAGGCGACGTTGACGAGTATAAAATGGTTTGTTTTGGAAAGGTTAGAGCTAAAGGATGACTTGTAGGGAAGTTTGTTGAGGAGGATAATTTTATGGAGTTTTTTGATAAATTTCATGCCTTTTGTTTTGGATTTTTAGTACTAATAATCGTCATTACAGTTCCTTATACGATTAATCATGGGGATTTTTTTCAAAATGAGCCTGCACTAATTATTGTAAGTCTTCTTGTAACCTTGGTGAGTGTTGCTTATGCTAGACAGTTTGAAATGATTTCTTTTGGGATGTTAAGCAGGAAACAACTTTTACTTTTCATTGTAATCTTTCTTCTAAGTGTGCTTGAGACGCTGGTTTATATTCATTTCTTCGCTATTTCTTCTGGCGCAGGAGTTCAACACTTGGCGGAAGTCAGCAGAGGAATTTCCCTGTCCTTGATTTTGACTACCTCAGTTTTTGGCCCCATCCAGGAGGAACTCATTTTCAGAGGACTTCTTCAAGGTGCGGTTTTTGACAATTCTTGGTTAGGGCTTGTGCTAACTTCCTCTCTCTTTTCGTTTATGCATGGACCTTCTAATGTCCCTTCGTTTATTTTTTATCTACTTGGGGGCTTGTTACTGGGCTTTGCTTATAAAAAGAGCCAAAACCTATGGGTTTCTACTCTAGTTCACATGTTTTACAATGCTTGGCCACTCTTATATTATTTATAAAAATCATGAAAGGTAAGCCGAAGATGGTGCTTGCCTTTTCTTTCTATAAGAATACCCAAGCCAATCCAGAGGCTTTTCTTTGAGAATCGGGTGTGGAGCGGTTGACGAATAGGCCAAAAACTAGTAGAATAGTAAGGAAACTTTATACGGAGGAAAGAAATGGATTTGGGTGATAATGAGCTAACACTGACTCCCATACCTGGGAAAAGTGGCAAGGCTTATATGGGTAGCTATCCTGATGGGAAGCGTATCTTTGTAAAAATGAACACCTCTCCAATCCTACCTGGTCTAGCTAGAGAACAAATTGCTCCACAATTATTATGGAGTCGCCGTTTGGCAGATGGGCGTGATATGTGTGCTCAAGAATGGTTGACTGGCAAGATATTGACCCCCTATGATATGAATCGTAAACAAATCGTCAATATTTTAACCCGCCTTCATCGCTCACGTCCGTTGATGACACAGTTGAGTCGTTTGGGATATGCCATGGAAACACCTGTAGATTTACTACAGTCTTGGCAGGAAACGGCTCCAGATGCTTTGCGTAAAAATCATTTTATCAGTGAAGTGATGGCTGATTTACGTCAGACTATTCCAGGATTTAGAGAGGACTATGCGACCATTGTCCATGGAGATGTACGACATAGTAATTGGATTGAGACAGATAGTGGCTTGATTTATTTGGTAGATTGGGATTCGGTTCGCTTGACCGACCGCATGTTTGATGTGGCCCATATGCTCTGCCATTATATTCCAGAACATCAGTGGAAAGAATGGTTGACCTACTACGGTTACAAGTACAATCAAACGGTATTAAGTAAATTGTATTGGTACGGTCAATTGTCTTACTTGAGCCAGATTTCCAAGTATTATATGAACCAAGATTTAGAAAATGTCAATCGGGAGATTCATGGCTTGCGTCACTTCCGAGACAAGTATGGAAAGAGAAGATGAGAGTTAGAAATCGTAAAGGGGCGACAGAATTACTAGAGGCAAATCCCCAGTATGTGATCCTCAATCCCTTAGAAGCCAAGGGGAAATGGCGGGACTTGTTTGGCAATGACAATCCCATTCATGTGGAAGTTGGAAGTGGAAAGGGTGCCTTTGTTTCAGGTATGGCCAAACAAAACCCTGATATTAACTATATCGGGATTGATATTCAAAAGTCTGTTTTGAGCTACGCCTTAGACAAGGTTCTTGAAGTTGGAGTGCCGAACATCAAACTCTTGTGGGTGGATGGTTCTGATTTGACTGACTATTTTGAAGATGGTGAGATTGATCGCTTGTATCTGAATTTTTCAGATCCATGGCCTAAAAAACGCCATGAAAAGCGTCGTTTGACCTACAAGACCTTCTTGGATATCTTCAAGCGTATCTTGCCTGAAAATGGAGAAATTCATTTCAAGACGGATAACCGTGGCTTGTTTGAGTACAGCCTAGTGAGCTTTTCTCAGTATGGCATGAAACTCAATGGTGTCTGGTTAGATTTACATGCCAGTGATTTTGAAGGCAATGTCATGACAGAATACGAGCAAAAATTCTCCAACAAGGGGCAAGTTATCTATCGAGTTGAGGCAGAATTTTAAGAAATAGCCTAAAATCAGGCTGTATAAGTGCTTTTGCTTTACATAAGTTGGCAAACGTGCTATACTAATAGTAAGAATATGAGAAAGAGAGGCGGGGAAATATCTTCGCCTCTTGCTTATGAGGAGGTGGACGCAATCGCAACAATCGTAGAATTAGTCAGAGAAGTTGTAGAACCTGTCATAGAAGCGCCTTTCGAACTCGTGGATATCGAGTATGGAAAGATTGGCAGTGACATGATTCTCAGTATTTTTGTAGATAAACCTGAAGGAATTACCTTGAACGACACGGCAGACTTGACAGAAATTATCAGTCCTGTCCTAGACACTATCAAGCCAGATCCCTTCCCAGAACAATATTTCCTAGAAATCACCAGTCCAGGCTTGGAACGTCCTTTGAAAACTAAGGATGCCGTCGCTGGAGCGGTTGGGAAATACATCCATGTCGGGCTCTACCAAGCCATCGATAAGCAAAAGGTTTTTGAAGGAACCTTGTTGGCCTTTGAAGAGGACGAGTTGACCATGGAATATATGGATAAGACGCGTAAGAAAACTGTCCAAATTCCATACAGTTTAGTATCAAAAGCACGTTTAGCAGTTAAATTATAGAAAAAGAAAGGATAGCTTTTGAGGATTCAAAAGTGAAGAAAACATGAGTAAAGAAATGCTAGAGGCCTTCCGCATTTTGGAAGAAGACAAGGGAATCAAAAAAGAAGATATCATCGACGCAGTAGTAGAGTCGCTTCGTTCCGCTTATCGTAGACGCTATGGTCAATCAGACAGCGTAGCTATTGACTTTAACGAAAAAACAGGTGACTTTACTGTTTATACTGTTCGTGAAGTAGTTGATGAAGTATTTGATAGCCGTTTGGAAATCAGCTTGAAAGATGCTCTTGCCATTAATTCAGCCTATGAACTTGGTGATAAAATCAAGTTTGAAGAAGCACCTGCTGAGTTTGGTCGTGTAGCAGCCCAATCTGCTAAACAAACCATTATGGAAAAAATGCGCAAGCAAACACGTGCCATTACCTATAACACTTACAAAGAGCATGAGCAAGAAATCATGTCTGGTACAGTAGAACGCTTTGACAACCGCTTCATCTATGTCAATCTTGGTAGCATCGAAGCCCAATTGTCAAAACAAGACCAAATCCCTGGGGAAGTTTTTGCTTCTCATGATCGTATCGAAGTTTATGTCTACAAGGTTGAAGACAACCCTCGTGGTGTCAACGTCTTTGTTAGCCGTAGCCATCCAGAAATGATCAAACGCTTGATGGAGCAAGAAATTCCAGAAGTTTATGACGGAACGGTTGAAATCATGAGCGTGGCTCGTGAAGCTGGTGACCGTACCAAGGTTGCAGTTCGCAGTCATAATCCAAACGTGGACGCTATCGGTACAATCGTTGGACGTGGTGGTGCTAATATCAAGAAGATTACGAGCAAATTCCACCCAGCTCGTTACGATGCCAAGAGCGATCGTATGGTACCAATCGAAGAAAATATCGACGTTATCGAGTGGGTAGCAGATCCAGCTGAATTTATCTACAATGCCATCGCTCCTGCTGAAGTTGACCAAGTTATCTTTGACGAAAACGACAGCAAACGTGCCTTGGTGGTTGTTCCTGATAACAAACTTTCTCTTGCTATCGGTCGTCGTGGGCAAAACGTTCGTTTGGCGGCTCACTTGACTGGTTACCGTATCGATATCAAGTCTGCTAGCGAATTTGAAGCCATGGAAGAAGCTGGTTCGGTAGAGTTGGAAGCAGAAAACGATACTGTAGAAGAATAAAAGCTGCTAGAGGAGGGAAAGATGAAAACGAGAAAAATCCCTTTGCGCAAGTCTGTTGTGTCTAATGAAGTGATTGATAAGCGTGATTTGCTCCGCATTGTCAAAAACAAGGAAGGACAAGTCTTTATCGATCCGACAGGCAAGGCCAACGGCCGTGGCGCTTATATCAAGCTAGACAATGCAGAAGCCTTAGAGGCGAAAAAGAAGAAGGTCTTTAACCGCAGCTTTAGCATGGAAGTGGATGAAAGCTTTTATGACGAGTTGATCGCTTATGTGGATCACAAAGTGAAAAGAAGAGAGTTAGGACTTGAATAAGCAAAAGATAAGCAATCTCTTGGGACTTGCTCAGCGAGCAGGGCGGATCATATCGGGTGAAGAATTGGTGGTCAAGGCCATTCAAGACGGCAAGGCCAAGATGGTCTTTCTAGCCCATGATGCTGGACCCAATCTGACCAAGAAGATTCAAGATAAAAGTCAGTATTATCAAGTAGAAATTGTAACCGTGTTTTCAACACTGGAATTAAGCATAGCAGTCGGGAAATCGAGAAAGGTTTTGGCTGTAACAGATGCTGGATTTACAAAGAAAATGAGGTCTCTTATGGAATAGAAGAGGAGGACATGATTTGTCTAAGAAAAGATTGTACGAAATCGCAAAAGAACTTGGAAAAGAAAGTAAAGAAGTTGTAGCGCGTGCAAAAGAGTTGGGCTTGGATGTGAAAAGCCACTCATCAAGTGTGGAAGAAGCTGTCGCTGCAAAAATCGCTGCCAGCTTTAAGCCTGCAGCAGCTCCGAAAGCAGAAGCAAAACCTGCAGCACCAAAAGCAAGTGCAGAAAAGAAAGCCGAGAAATCTGAACCAGCTAAACCAGCTGTAGCTAAGGAAGAGGCAAAAGCTGCAGCCCCAGAAGCAAGTGCAGAAAAGAAAGCCGAAAAGTCTGAACCAGTAAAACCAGCTGTAGCCAAGGAAGAGGTAAAACCAGCTGAGCCAGTCGCTCCTAAAGCAGAAAAAGTAGCGGCTAAACCGCAAAGCCGTAATTTCAAGGCTGAGCGTGAAGCCCGTGCCAAAGAGCAGGCAGAACGACGCAAGCAAAATAAGGGCAATAACCGTGACCAACAACAAAACGGCAACCGTCAGAAAAACGACGGTCGCAGTGGTGGAAAACAAGGTCAAGGCAACCGCGACAATCGTCGCTTTAATGACCAAGCTAAGAAGCAGCAAGGTCAGCAAAATCGTAGAAATGAGCGCCGTCAACAAGAGGACAAACGTCCAAATCAAGCGGCTCCACGTATTGACTTTAAAGCCCGTGCAGCAGCCCTAAAAGCAGAGCAAAATGCAGAGTACGCACGTTCAAGTGAGGAACGCTTCAAGCAGTATCAGGCTGCTAAAGAAGCCTTGGCTCAAGCTAACAAACGCAAGGAACCAGAGGAAATCTTTGAAGAAGCGGCTAAGTTAGCTGAACAAGCGCAGCAAGCACAGCAAGTTCAAGCAGTGGTTGAAGTCGTCCCTGAGAAAACAGAACCTGCAGTGGATACACGTCGTAAAAAACAAGCTCGACCAGACAAAAATCGTGACGATTATGATCACGAAGAAGATGGTCCTAGAAAACAACAAAAGAATCGAAGTAGTCAAAATCAAGTGAGAAATCAAAAGAATAGTAACTGGAATAACAACAAAAAGAACAAAAAAGGCAATAACAAGAACAACCGTAATCAGGCTCCAAAACCTGTTACAGAGCGTAAATTCCATGAATTGCCAACAGAATTTGAATATACAGATGGTATGACCGTTGCGGAAATCGCAAAACGTATCAAACGTGAACCAGCTGAAATCGTTAAGAAACTCTTTATGATGGGTGTCATGGCCACACAAAACCAATCCTTGGATGGGGAAACAATTGAACTCCTCATGGTGGATTACGGTATCGAAGCCAAACAAAAGGTTGAAGTGGATAATGCCGACATCGAACGTTTCTTTGTCGAAGATGGTTATCTCAATGAAGATGAATTGGTTGAGCGTCCACCAGTTGTAACTATCATGGGACACGTTGACCACGGTAAAACAACACTCCTAGATACCCTTCGTAACTCTCGTGTTGCGACAGGTGAAGCGGGTGGTATCACTCAGCATATCGGTGCCTACCAAATCGTGGAAAATGGCAAGAAGATTACCTTCCTTGATACACCTGGACACGCGGCCTTTACATCAATGCGTGCGCGTGGTGCTTCTGTTACCGATATTACTATCTTGGTCGTAGCGGCAGATGACGGGGTTATGCCTCAGACAATCGAAGCCATCAACCACTCAAAAGCGGCTAACGTTCCAATCATCGTAGCCATTAACAAGATTGATAAACCAGGTGCTAACCCAGAACGTGTTATTGGTGAATTGGCAGAGCATGGTGTTATGTCAACTGCTTGGGGTGGAGATTCTGAATTTGTTGAAATCTCAGCGAAATTCAACCAAAACATCGAAGAATTGTTGGAAACAGTCCTTCTTGTGGCTGAAATCCAAGAACTCAAGGCAGACCCAACAGTGCGTGCGATCGGTACAGTTATCGAAGCTCGCTTGGATAAAGGAAAAGGTGCGGTCGCAACCCTTCTTGTTCAACAAGGTACCTTGAATGTCCAAGACCCAATCGTTGTCGGAAATACCTTCGGTCGTGTCCGTGCCATGACTAATGACCTTGGACGTCGTGTTAAGGTTGCTGGACCATCAACACCAGTTTCCATCACAGGTTTGAACGAAGCGCCAATGGCAGGTGACCACTTTGCTGTTTACGAAGATGAAAAATCTGCTCGTGCAGCAGGTGAAGAACGTGCCAAACGTGCCCTCATGAAACAACGTCAAGCTACCCAACGTGTCAGCCTTGAAAACCTCTTTGATACCCTTAAAGCTGGTGAACTCAAATCAGTTAACGTTATTATCAAGGCCGACGTACAAGGTTCTGTTGAAGCCCTTTCTGCCTCACTTCAGAAAATCGATGTAGAAGGTGTCAAAGTGACCATCGTTCACTCTGCGGTTGGTGCTATCAACGAATCAGACGTGACCCTTGCTGAAGCTTCAAATGCCTTTATCGTTGGTTTCAATGTACGCCCTACCCCACAAGCTCGTCAACAAGCAGAAGCTGACGATGTGGAAATCCGTCTCCACAGCATTATCTACAAGGTTATCGAAGAGATGGAAGAAGCCATGAAAGGGATGCTTGATCCAGAATTTGAAGAAAAAGTTATCGGTGAAGCAGTTATTCGTGAAACCTTCAAGGTGTCTAAAGTGGGAACTATCGGTGGATTCATGGTTATTAACGGTAAGGTTACCCGTGACTCTAAGGTCCGTGTTATTCGTGATGGTGTTGTTATCTATGACGGTGAACTTGCAAGCTTGAAACACTATAAAGATGACGTCAAAGAAGTTACAAACGGCCGTGAAGGTGGATTGATGATCGATGGCTACAATGATATCAAGATGGATGATGTGATTGAGGCCTACGTCATGGAAGAAATCAAGAGATAAGATTTTTGCTCCTTTCTTAGGTGGTGAGGGACGCAAGCAAACCGATGGTTTCATTGCTTATTTTTGAGCCTAGGGTCTCAAAAATCCCCTGTGATGGGACTGATAAATCAGTTCCATCACTTTCACCACGGCGAAAGAAGCAGATGATTTCAAATTGAACTTCGTTCCAATTTGAAATGAAAATCAATAAATTTAAAAATAGCTAGGTCTGCTGGCCTAGCTTTTGGTTCAAAGTAGAGAAAGGAATATCATGGCAAATCATTTCCGTACGGATCGTGTGGGCATGGAAATCAAGCGTGAAGTCAATGAGATTTTGCAAAAGAAAGTCCGTGATCCACGTGTCCAAGGCGTGACCATCACAGATGTTCAGATGCTGGGGGACTTGTCTGTTGCCAAGGTTTACTACACCATTTTGAGTAACCTTGCTTCGGATAATCAAAAAGCCCAAATCGGGCTTGAAAAAGCAACTGGTACTATCAAACGTGAACTTGGTCGCAATTTGAAATTGTACAAAATCCCAGATTTGACTTTCGTCAAAGACGAATCCATCGAATATGGAAACAAGATTGACGAAATGCTACGCAATCTGGATAAGAACTAAGAAGAGGGGCAACCCTCTTTTTTGGTGCTTGGATTCTTCTAGCTATTAATAGCTGTATTTGTAATTGCAAAAAACAGTTTAAAAAATTTGTAAATACCTTATAGTATGATATGATAAAGTTTAATACGAATGATAAATGGAGATAGAGATGGGCAAACAAGAGTTAGCGATGCAAGTGCTGCAACAAGTGGTGAAATTACCCATGGTCAAAGTTGATCGAGAAAAATTTTTAGTTGACAAGTTTTCTAAAGAGTTAGATCGAAAGGATATTGCTACATTATTGGAAAAAGGTCCGACCTCTTTGTTAACAAAGGAAAGCTTGGATCGAGTTGCTAAGACCTGTATTAAGGACAATGTTCTACGAGCAAGCGGGACTTCGATTTTGGCGGGTTTACCTGGTGGTATTGCAATGGCAATCACTATTCCAACAGATGTAGTTCAGTTTTATGCTTTTTCATTAAAGTTGGCCCAAGAACTAGGCTATATTTATGGATTTGATGATCTTTGGGAATCCCGTGATGAATTGAGCGAGGATGCTCAAAATACACTCTTGCTTTATCTAGGTGTCATGCTAGGGGTAAATGGAGCGGGAGCTTTGCTTCGCTCTGGAGGTGTAACAGTTGCCAAGCATGTGATGAAGACGATTCCGCAGAAAGCTTTGACAAAGACACTTTGGTATCCTATTCTGGAGAAAGTTTTGAAAATTTTTGGAGTCAGCTTGACAAAGGGAGGTTTGGCTAAGGGAATGGGAAAAGTGATTCCTATTTTAGGGGGTGTCCTTTCTGGTGGCTTAACCTTTGCGACCATGAAGCCGATGGGGGAAAGACTGCAAAAGGAATTATCCAAATTAGTTAACTATAATGAAGGGCAGTATCAAATAGATATTGATACTATCCGAAAAGAAGCTGAAATCATCGAAGGTGAGTAATATGGGACTCATAAAAATTCTAGCTAAAACTTACGGAAATTACTTTTTGACCATGCAAGGTGTAAAAGTGATGAAAACGATAAAGAAAGATGACCATGTCGTTGTCGGTCTAGGAAAACTCTTTATTGCAGACAAGCTAATGGATACGGCTCGGTGGCTCATCAAGCCAGAGGAGAGAGAATGAAATTTTTCTGGGGCCTTCTTGCCATTATTTTTATCAAACCGATTATTGGAATTATGAAATTCCTGTGGATGATCATCTCTTTTGCAGTCCAATTGCTGTTTTACAAGCTATTATTTAAGATATTGGATTGGCTCTTTAAACTTATTTAGATGGTCATCTAAGTCGTGGGGAACTAGCAAGTCTTGTACTGCTAGTTTTTTAATCTCTTTTCATATGGTATAATATAAGCAGTAAAATCATTTTAAAACATTCAGTGGAGGTCGTCATGGACAATATCATCGATGTGTCAATTCCTGTTGCAGAAGTGGTGGACAAGCATCCAGAAGTCTTGGAAATTTTAGTGGAGCTTGGTTTTAAACCACTTGCTAATCCCTTGATGCGCAATACAGTTGGTCGTAAAGTATCGCTTAAACAAGGTTCTAAGCTGGAAGGAACTCCTATGGACAAGATTGTCCGCACACTAGAAGCGAACGGCTACGAAGTGGTTGGATTAGACTAATGGCAGATGAACGGATTCATATCCTACGGGATATTTTGTTAGAATTGCACAATGGCGCCTCTCCTGAGTCGGTTCAGGAGTGCTTTGATGCGACCTTTACAGGTGTTTCAGCCATCGAGATTTCCCTTATGGAGCACGAGCTGATGAACTCAGACTCAGGTGTCACCTTTGAAGATGTTATGGAACTCTGTGATGTCCATGCCAATCTTTTTAAAAATGCTGTTAAGGGTGTCGAAGTTGCAGATACCGAGCACCCAGGTCACCCAGTTCGTGTCTTTAAGGATGAAAATCTAGCCCTCCGTGCGGCCTTGATTCGCATTCGTAGATTGCTAGATACCTATGAGTCTATGGAAGACGAGGAAATGTTGGCGGAGATGCGTAAGGGTTTGGTCCGTCAGATGGGACTTGTGGGTCAATTTGATATCCATTATCAACGTAAAGAAGAACTCTTCTTTCCTATCATGGAGCGCTATGGACATGACTCACCTCCTAAGGTTATGTGGGGAGTGGATGACCAGATTAGGGAACTCTTTCAAACAGCTTTAGCGATAGCCAAGTCATTGCCAGAAGTGTCGATTAGTAGTGTAAAAGAAGATTTTGAAGCTTTTGCGACAGAGTTTGAAAGTATGATTTTCAAGGAAGAGTCCATTCTTCTCATGATTCTCCTTGAGTCTTTTACTCAGGATGACTGGCTTCAGATTGCGGAGGAGAGCGATATCTATGGCTATGCCATCATCCGTCCGTCTGAAAAATGGGTTCCAGAACGCCAGAGTTTTGTTGAGGAAAAGATTGCAGAGGAGCCTATTCAGCTAGATACGGCAGAGGGACAAGTTCAGCAGGTTATCGATACGCCAGAAGGACAGTTTACCATTACCTTTACCCCTAAGGAAAAGAAAGCAGTGCTGGACCGTCATAGTCAACAGGCTTTTGGGAATGGCTATCTTTCAGTCGAGCAGGCTAATCTCATCCTCAATCACCTCCCTATGGAGATTACCTTTGTCAATAAAGACGACATTTTCCAGTATTACAATGACAATACGCCAGCTGATGAGATGATTTTCAAACGGACGCCGTCCCAAGTTGGGCGCAATGTTGAACTCTGTCATCCGCCTAAGTACTTGGACAAGGTCAAGACCATCATGAAGGGGCTTCGTGAGGGAAGCAAAGGCAAGTATGAAATGTGGTTCAAGTCTGAGTCGCGAGGTAAGTTTGTCCACATCACCTACGCTGCAGTGCACGATGAAGAGGGAGAATTCCAAGGTGTGCTAGAATACGTTCAGGATATCCAGCCCTACCGTGAGATTGACACGGACTATTTCCGTGGATTAGAATAAGGAGAAAAAATGAGTTACGAACAAGAATTTATGAAGGAATTTGAAGCCTGGGTCAATACCCAAATCATGATCAACGACATGGCGCATAAGGAAAGCCAAAAAGTCTACGAAGAAGACCAAGACGAGCGTGCCAAAGATGCCATAATTCGCTACGAAAGCCGCTTGGATGCTTATCAGTTCTTGCTTGGTAAGTTTGAAAACTTCAAGGCAGGTAAGGGATTCCATGATTTACCAGAGGGATTGTTTGGTGAGCGAAATTATTAAACTAGAAAGATTCTTGATTTTTTACTAAAATCTTGATAGAATATTTATATTAAATCCTTGTCAGAGCAGGGGTTTTTTATTGAAAGGATTTTATCATGTCAAAGAAACTCAATCGTAAAAAACAATTACGAAATAGCCTCCGTCGCGCAGGTGCCTTTTCAAGTACTGTGACTAAGGTTGTAGAAGAGACAAAGAAAGTCGTGAAACGTGCAGAGCAGTCAGCAAGCCAAGCTGGTAAGGCTGTTTCTAAAAAAGTTGAACAAGCAGTCGAAGCTACCAAAGAACAAGCTCAAAAAGTAGCCAATTCTGTCGAAGATTTTGCAGCAAACTTGGGTGGACTTCCACTTGACCGTGCCAAAACTTTCTATGATGAAGGTATCAAGTCTGCTTCAGATTTCAAAAACTGGACTGAAAAAGAACTCCTTGCCTTGAAAGGAATCGGCCCAGCTACCATCAAGAAATTGAAAGAAAATGGCATCAAGTTCAAGTAATATTTCTTGTGCCTTGCATTTCCGAAAAAATCTTGCTACAATAGAGCCATTAGAGGTGTTTTGAATCCCACATTTTACAGAAAGTGGCGGCGCTGAGAAGTCCACAAATGTGTCAAAACTAGTTGCTAATGGGTGAAAAATTGAAATAAAAGTGTCTTTTTGTTTTAAAGACGAGAGTTGCGGGCGCTGCCCGAAATTGGGTGGTACCGCGGATAGCACATTCGTCCCTGTCATATAGATGGCAGGGCTTTTCTTTTGTATCTTGGTCAAAGGAGGTTGTTATGAAGCAATCTTTTAACACAAGTAAACTATATTATGGCTTTCCGATCTTCATTTTGGGGTATCAGGACCAGAATTTTGGACACAATATAACGACTTGCAGCTCATCTTATAGTCTGGGAGATTGGCTAGTTATCGGTGTTGGTTCTGAGGAAAATGCGGCTGAGCAGATTAAGCATTATCAACAGTTCACCGTGAATATCCCTGATGAAAATCTCATGCTCGAGATGGAGCAGGCTGGTTTTATCAGTCATCGAGAGAAATTGAAACACCTGGGGCTAGACTACGAGATTTCTGAACGGACTCAGGCACCGATTTTAGGGGTTTGTCCAGTCGTGTTAGAATGTCAAGTTGATAGAATTATCGAGGAAGATGGAATCTGTCATATCTTTGCCAAGATTATCGAGCGACTTGCTGATCCAGATCTCTTGGATGAGAGAGGGCATTTTAAAAATGACCGTTTTTCACCGACTTACTTTATGGGGGACGGTCACCAGCGCGTTTATCGCTATTTAGATAACCGTGTTGACCCTATGGGGAGCTTCATAAAGAAAGCGAGGAAGAAGGATGACAAGAACTGAACTGCCAGAACGATTAGAAACCGAACGGCTTGTCTTACGCGTCCGTACGGTGGCGGATGCCGAAGATATTTATGCCTACGCTAGTCTCCCAGAGGTCGCCTACCCAGCAGGTTTTCCACCCGTCAAGACCTTGGAAGATGAGATTTATTATCTGGAGCACATTCTTCCCGAGCGCAATGAAAAGGACAATCTCCCAGCTGGTTACGGCATAGTAGTTAAAGGGACCGATACTATCATCGGCTCTGTTGATTTCAACCATCGTCATGAAGATGATGTGCTTGAGATTGGCTATACCTTACACCCAGACTATTGGGGACGCGGTTATGTGCCAGAAGCAGCGCGTGCCTTGATTGATCTAGCTTTTAAAGAACTTGGTCTTCACAAGATTGAACTAACTTGCTTTGGATATAACCTTCAAAGTCAACGAGTCGCGGAAAAGCTTGGCTTTACCCTCGAAGCTCGCATAAGAGACCGCAAAGATGCTCAAGGCAACCGCTGTGACAGTCTGATATATGGATTGCTGAAGAGTGAGTGGGAGGTGATTTGATGCATCTTTTCATCATTGGTGCTCCAGCCTCAGGAAAAATGACCATTGGTCAAGAGTTATCTCGACTGACAGATGCTACCCTCTTTTATAACCATCAAGCCATCGATTTTGCACTAGAAATCTATCAGGACTTTACAGAGGAAATGTGGGAATTTGTTCGTGGAATCACCTTTTCTTTCCTTGGAGCAAGTGCAAGAAATCAGCGATCAGTAATTTTAACTGACGTAATTGATTTTTCAAATCAGTACCAGCTGATGTATTTGAAGCAAATTCAGGATTTGTTGAATGACTTTCATCAAGAGGTTCTGTTTGTTGAGTTGGAAACAAGTCTTGAGGAGCGTTTACGTCGAAATCAAACGGAGAACCGGTTGAAGCACAAGCCCTTGAAACGGTATATTGAGGTATCTGAAAGAGAAATTTTAGAGACAGCTGAAACCCTTCAATTAAATTCCCAACATCAACCGAATGAGTTGCACCACTACCTTAAAATAAATAATACGAATCTGTCTGCAGAAGAGGTTGCTAAGCAGATTCAAGCTAAAATGAATACAATAGAGAAAGGACACACACATGTCTAAAGAACTTTCACCTAAATACAATCCAGCCGAGGTTGAGGCTGGTCGTTACCAAAAATGGCTTGATGCCGATGTTTTCAAGCCTTCAGGCGATCAAAAGGCTAAGCCTTATTCAATCGTGATTCCACCACCAAACGTAACTGGGAAACTCCACCTTGGTCACGCATGGGATACGACTTTACAGGATATCATCATCCGTCAGAAACGTATGCAAGGTTTTGATACGCTTTGGCTTCCAGGGATGGACCACGCTGGGATTGCCACTCAGGCTAAGGTTGAGGAGCGCTTACGTGGTGAGGGCATTACTCGTTACGACCTCGGTCGTGAATCTTTCTTGACGAAAGTCTGGGAATGGAAAGACGAATATGCGACTACCATCAAGGAACAGTGGGGCAAGATGGGGCTCTCTGTAGACTACTCTCGTGAGCGTTTCACTCTTGATGAAGGTTTGTCAAAAGCTGTTCGCAAGGTCTTTGTGGACCTTTACAAGAAAGGCTGGATCTACCGTGGTGAGTTTATCATCAACTGGGATCCAGCAGCTCGCACAGCCTTGTCTGATATCGAGGTTATCCACAAGGATGTCGAAGGTGCCTTCTACCACATGAACTACATGCTAGAAGACGGTTCACGCGCTCTTGAAATTGCGACTACTCGTCCTGAGACCATGTTTGGGGACGTTGCGGTTGCGGTCAATCCAGAAGACCCACGCTACAAGGACTTGATTGGTAAAAATGTCATCCTTCCAATCGCTAATAAATTGATTCCAATCGTTGGGGATGAACACGCTGATCCTGAGTTTGGTACTGGTGTCGTGAAAATCACACCTGCCCATGATCCAAACGACTTCTTGGTGGGTCAACGCCACAACTTGCCACAAGTCAACGTCATGAACGATGACGGTACTATGAACGACTTGGCCTTTGAGTTTGCAGGTATGGACCGTTTTGAAGCTCGTAAGGCAGTCGTTGCTAAGTTGGAAGAAATCGGTGCCCTCGTCAAAATCGAAAAACGTGTCCACAGTGTTGGTCACTCAGAGCGTACAGGTGTAGTGGTTGAACCACGTTTGTCTACTCAATGGTTCGTCAAGATGAACCAATTGGCCAAGAATGCTATTGCCAACCAAGACACAGAGGACAAGGTAGAATTTTACCCTCCACGTTTCAACGATACCTTCCTTCAATGGATGGAAAATGTTCACGACTGGGTTATCTCTCGTCAGCTCTGGTGGGGTCACCAAATCCCTGCTTGGTACAATGCTGAGGGTGAAATATATGTCGGCGAAGAAGCTCCAGAAGGTGACGGTTGGACTCAGGACGAAGACGTCTTGGATACGTGGTTCAGTTCGGCTCTTTGGCCATTCTCTACTATGGGCTGGCCGGATGTCGACTCAGAAGACTTTAAACGTTATTATCCAACATCAACTTTGGTGACTGGTTATGATATTATTCCGTTCTGGGTGTCTCGGATGATTTTCCAAGGTTTGGAATTTACTGGCAAGTCGCCATTCAAAAATGCCTTGATTCATGGTCTCATTCGTGATGAGCAAGGACGCAAGATGTCGAAATCTCTCGGTAACGGAATTGACCCAATGGATGTTATTGATAAGTACGGAACAGATAGCCTTCGTTGGTTCCTTTCAAATGGTTCTGCACCAGGGCAAGACGTCCGCTTCTCTTACGAGAAAATGGATGCTTCATGGAACTTCATTAACAAGATCTGGAACATCTCTCGCTACATCCTCATGAACAATGAAGGCTTGACCCTTGAGCAAGCAACGGCTAATGTGGAAAAAATTGTTAACAAGGAAGCTGGAAATGTCACTGACCGCTGGATTCTTCACAATCTCAATGAAACGATTGGAAAAGTCACTGAAAACTTTGATAAGTTTGAGTTTGGTGTGGCTGGACACATCCTCTACAACTTTATCTGGGATGAGTTTGCGGACTGGTATGTTGAGTTGACCAAGGAAGTCCTTTATAGTGATAATGAAGAAGAGAAAGTCATCACACGCTCTGTTCTCCTTTACACTTTGGACAAGATCCTTCGTCTCCTTCACCCAATCATGCCATTCGTGACAGAGGAAATCTTTGGACAAATCTCAGAAGGTTCTATCGTTACAGCAGAATACCCAACTGTCAACCCAGCCTTTGAAGATCTTGCTGCCCACACTGGTGTTGAAAGTCTCAAAGACTTGATCCGTGCTGTTCGTAATGCGCGTGCAGAAGTAAACGTAGCGCCAAGCAAACCTATCACAATCCTTGTTAAAACAAGCGATAGCAACTTGGAAACCTTCTTTAACAGCAATGTCAACTACATCAAACGCTTCACAAATCCAGAACACTTGGAAATCGCATCAACCATCCCTGCACCTGAACTTGCTATGTCAAGTGTCATTACAGGAGCAGAAATCTACTTGCCACTCGCTGACCTCCTCAATGTCGAAGAAGAACTGGCTCGTCTCGACAAGGAACTAGCTAAATGGCAAAAAGAACTGGATATGGTCGGTAAGAAACTCTCTAACGAACGCTTCGTAGCCAATGCCAAACCAGAAGTCGTCCAAAAAGAACGCGACAAACAAGCCGACTACCAAGCCAAATACGATGCGACCGTCGCACGTATTGATGAGATGAAGAAGTTGGTGAAATAAACACAGAAACACGGTGATGAGCCGTGTTTTTTTGGTATAATGAAATCAATATCTATTGATGGAGAAAGTGATGTCTAAACACCCTCATTATGAATTGTTAAATTTGATTGGCTACGGTCTTGCCAAGTTTGACAAGCTTTTTATAAAAGAATTTCAATGTTCTAGTAAGTCGGAGTTTTATCGCTATGTGGTTTCTCTGGGAATTGCTGAAACAACTGGAGTTGTAAAAAATAGAATGGACTTATTCGATCCTTATTTTGACAATAATCGAAAAGGGTGGTGGCAGAAAGCTGAAGTTTACCGTTTTCGTAAAGATTTAATTGACATGATGTTTGGGAATGAAGATGTTCATAGTTATGCTGAAATAGTTAAAATGTTACTTGCCAGCGAAGGAAAGAAAACAGGTATTACTACCATTGAAAAGCCAATAATCCGAACTAAATTCAAACGTCTACAAGAAACTGGAATGGAAGCAGAAAATTACTTTATACTCCATTTTGATAAAGAAGAAAAATTTCAAGGTGGACAATTAACCGACGCCCGCCTCTATGGCGATGGATATGATTTCCAAGTAGATGTTCAAGAACATTCTTACCTTGCTGAAGTTAAAGGTATTCGAAAACCTAAAGGACGGATTCGTTTGACTGCCAGAGAATTTGAAAAAGCCAAGGAGTTTCAATCGGATTTTATTTTATCCTTGGTCACAAACCTTGATGATATTCCAAAGTTAGTGCTAGTTGATAATCCTTTAAAACATTTTGAGTTTAAAAAGAATATTATCAAAAATGAAATCATTGAATATAGAAGCTTAGAAGATTTGTATTAGTTCCCCCTTAACCTTTGACTATTCTGCAAAATTATCGTACAATAAGGAGTAAATGATAAAATGAGGTCAGAGTCTGTTTGCTCTGGCGATAGTAGTATAAATGAGGAGAAACGCTTTGGAATTAGAAGTATTTGCTGGGCAAGAAAAAAGTGAACTATCTATGATTGAGGTAGCGCGTGCTATCTTGGAACTTCGTGGTCGCGACCATGAGATGCATTTTAGCGATCTTGTAAACGAAATTCAAAACTACCTTGGAACATCAAACAGCGATATCCGCGAAGCCTTGCCTTTGTTCTACACAGAGTTGAACTTTGACGGTAGCTTCATCTCACTTGGAGACAATAAATGGGGTCTTCGTTCATGGTATGGTGTGGACGAGATTGACGAAGAAATCATCGCTCTTGAAGAAAATGACGACGATGAAGTGTCGCCAAAAGCTAAGAAAAAACTCGTCAATGCCTTCATGGATGGCGATTCAGATGCTATTGACTACAATGCGGATGATCCAGAAGACGAAGATGCATACGAAGCAGATCCAGCTCTTTCATACGATGATGAAAATCCAGATGATGAGAAAAATGAAGTGGAAGCTTATGATGCAGAAATCAACGAAATCGCTCCAGATGACTTGGGTGAAGACGTGGATCTTAACGAAGAGGACGACGAGTTTTCAGATGATGATGCTGAAACGAGTGAAGAAGAGTAAAAGACTTCACGGAGGAGATCACCTGATCTCCTTTTTTCTTGCTTGGGCAGAGTAGTTGAGCGAGTCATTCGTTGGGATGCTATCCTATTTTTGTTTTCTGAAAACAATCTCTTTTTTCATATTTTATCAATTCGAGTTGACAAATAATCTGCTTTAAGGTATCATATTGTTCGGGCACCTCTTTTAGAGGTCGGGGCTCCCTAGTTACTAGGGAGCTATTTTTGTTTTTTCAAGAAGTTGTCTTCTTGTATTTTAGTTGTGAATCTGGTGCAGTCGTTCCAGATTATTCTTATTAGTAGGGTCTTGTTTTCTATGTCCCCTCGTAGTTAGCAAGACCTTGAGCATTTTAGAAAGAGGAATCTATGTCTACGAAATATATTTTTGTAACTGGTGGTGTGGTATCGTCTATTGGGAAAGGGATTGTGGCAGCAAGTCTGGGCCGTCTCTTGAAAAATCGTGGTCTCAAAGTAACCATTCAAAAGTTTGACCCTTATATCAATATTGATCCGGGAACTATGAGTCCTTATCAGCACGGGGAAGTTTTTGTGACAGATGACGGAGCTGAAACAGATTTGGACTTGGGTCACTATGAACGTTTCATCGATATCAATCTTAACAAATATTCCAATGTCACAACTGGTAAAATTTACAGTGAAGTTCTTCGTAAAGAACGTCGTGGAGAATACCTTGGGGCAACTGTTCAAGTCATTCCTCATATCACAGATGCTTTGAAAGAAAAAATCAAGCGTGCCGCTCTAACGACAGACTCGGATGTCATTATCACAGAGGTTGGTGGAACAGTAGGAGATATCGAGTCCTTGCCATTTCTAGAGGCCCTTCGTCAGATGAAGGCAGATGTGGGTGCGGATAATGTTATGTACATCCATACAACCTTGCTTCCTTATCTAAAGGCTGCCGGTGAAATGAAAACCAAACCAACTCAACACTCTGTAAAAGAATTACGTGGATTGGGAATCCAGCCAAATATGTTGGTTATTCGTACAGAAGAGCCAGCTGGTCAAGGAATTAAAAACAAACTGGCCCAGTTCTGTGATGTGGCACCAGAAGCTGTTATTGAATCGTTGGATGTCGAACATCTTTACCAAATTCCACTGAACTTGCAGGCACAAGGTATGGATCAAATTGTCTGTGACCATTTGAAATTAGACGTACCAGTAGCAGATATGACAGAATGGTCAGCCATGGTGGACAAGGTCATGAACCTCAAGAAACAAGTCAAGATTTCCCTTGTCGGTAAGTATGTTGAATTGCAAGATGCCTACATTTCTGTGGTTGAAGCCTTAAAACACTCTGGTTATGCCAACGACGCAGAAGTTAAAATCAATTGGGTCAATGCTAATGATGTGACAGCAGAGAATGTGGCAGAGATTTTGTCTGATGCGGATGGAATCATCGTACCAGGTGGTTTTGGCCAACGTGGTACTGAAGGGAAAATCCAAGCTATCCGCTATGCGCGTGAAAATGATGTTCCCATGCTGGGTGTCTGCTTGGGAATGCAGTTGACTTGTATCGAGTTTGCTCGTCACGTTTTGGATCTTGAAGGTGCCAATTCTGCAGAGCTTGCACCAGAAACAAAATACCCTATCATTGATATCATGCGTGATCAGATTGATGTTGAGGATATGGGTGGAACCCTTCGTTTGGGGCTTTATCCATCGAAGTTGAAACGTGGCTCTAAGGCAGCCGCTGCTTATCACAATCAAGAAGTGGTGCAACGCCGTCACCGTCACCGTTATGAGTTTAATAATGCCTTTCGTGAGCAGTTTGAGGCAGCAGGATTTGTCTTCTCAGGAGTTTCTCCAGATAATCGTTTGGTCGAAATCGTAGAAATTCCTGAAAATAAATTCTTTGTAGCGTGTCAGTATCACCCTGAACTTTCAAGCCGTCCAAACCGCCCAGAAGAACTCTACACTGCCTTTGTGACTGCAGCGGTTGAGAACAGTAATTAGCTAAATCAGAACCTTTGAGAACAATCTCAGAGGTTTTTTGCTTGCATATTTAGGATATGAGTTGCAAAATAAAAACATAGTGATATAATTAACATAACAATACCTAAGGAGGATTTACAATGAAAAAAATCACACTATTTGGTTTGTCTCTAGCAGGTCTAGCTTTACTGGCTTTTCCTCATTCGGGGCAGGCATTTGAGCTTAAAGAAGAATGGGTTGTTAAGTGTGGAGTGCAGTATCAAGATGGCAAGATTCTTCGGTTTAACAATGGTCATGAAGTGGATATCAAAGTCTTGGATTTGCCAAAAACTGAGAAAATCGAGTGGACGGTTAGTCTCGATGGTCAAGATCAGACAGTCAATTTTCTAGGTCAAGAAAAGGACAAGTCTATGATTGGTATAGAAGGGCGTTACCTGAATTTCTATGTTCCATATGGCTATAGAGGAGATATCAAGGTAGAAGCCAAGAGCGGAAACGAAGTGAAGACCTGGTCAACGAAAGTTGTGGATGATATTCATAATGATAGTGGAAAGAGAGGTTACTATCGTATTGAAGAATCAAACAATCAATACACTTACCTCGATGCTAAATGGGATTATCAAACCAAGACTTACACTGCTACCTTACCAGAGACTGTCAATGGTCAAAAAGTATATGCTTGGGCAGACTATGACAATAGTGAGTTGAAACTTGAAAAACTAAAATCTATCAGTCACAAATATGATGGAGGAGCTTTCAAAGAACTTTATCCCATTGTAAAAGCAGAAAGCTGGCTAAAATCAAACCAAAACTGGTACTATCAAAAACAAGGTCAATTAGTGCAGAAGGACTGGGTTTATGACAAGGGAACTTGGTACTTTATGAATGATAAAGGAGTCATGTTCAATCAAACTTGGCTCTATCTAGGTGACAACTGGTATGCCTTTAAATCATCAGGAGCTATGATTGCGAGTGACTGGATTTATGACCAAGGCAAGTGGTACTATTTATCAACTTCAGGAGCTATGAAAGCAAGCACTTGGGTTTATGATAAGGGAGAATGGTATTATGTAAGTTCTTCTGGTGTCATGCTAGCGAATGATTGGGTCAAAGATAATGGCAAGTGGTATTATCTAGCTTCATCAGGTAAGATGTTTCGCAATACCTACACGCCTGATGGTTACTACGTTGGTAACTCAGGCGCCTGGCAATAAGAATAATACTCTTCGAAAATCTCTTCAAACCAGGTCAGCTTTATCCACAACTTCAAACCAGTGTTTTGAGCTGACTTCGTCAGTTCTATCTACAACCTCAAAGCAGTGCTTTGAGCAACCTGCGGTTAGCTTCCTAGTTTGCTCTTTGATTTTTATTGAATATAAGAAGTCCTTTTCCTTAAAGGAAGAGGCTTTTTGCTTGCTTTTCTGCGGTTTCCTCATTTGTCCTAAAGCCTTTTTTGTGTTAAAATGAATGGTATGAAAGCTAAAAAAATGTGGATGGCAGGTCTGGCCCTGCTTGGTATTGGGAGCCTTGCCCTTGCTACGAAAAAAGTTGCAGATGACCGTAAGTTCATGAAGGCTCAGGAAGAGTTGACAGAGATTGTGCGAGACCATTTTTCAGATATGGGGGAAATTGTGACCCTCTATGTTCAAGTTTATGAAAGTAGTCTAGAACGACTTGTCGGAGGGGTTATTTTTGAGGATGGCCGTCATTATACCTTTGTCTATGAAAATGAAGACCTAGTCTATGAGGAGGAAGTCTTATGATACAACCAGCAAGTTTAGAAGAATTAGCATCTTTAGTGGAAAAAGATGGGAAGAAAGTCTTTCTTTTTGTAGCAGACTGGTGTGGCGATTGTCGTTATATCTATCCTGCCTTATCAGAAATTGAGGAGACCAATCCAGAGTTCACCTTTATTCGAGTGGATCGAGATCAGTACATGGATCTAGCTAAACTCTGGGATGTTTACGGGATTCCTAGCCTTGTTGTTCTAGAAAAAGACAAGGAAATTGGTCGTTTTGTTAATCGCGACCGTAAAAGCAAGCAACAAATTAACGACTTTTTAGCAGGACTGAAATAGGAGAAAATAGAAACAATGATTTTTACATATAACAAAGAACATGTCGGCGATGTCCTTATGGTCATCGTAAAAAATAGCGGAGATGCCAAACTAAATGTGGATCGCAAAGGAAAGGTAGCTCGTGTTTTCCTCAAAGATAATGGGGAAACAGTGGCGTGGAATATTTTCGAAGTTTCAAGTTTGTTTGAAATTGCAGAGCGCGGTCAAGTCTTTTTATCAGATGAGCAAGTCGCTCGTTTGAACCAAGAATTACAAACGGAAGGTTTTGCAGAGGAAATTGTCAATGACAAGGAGCCTAAGTTTGTTGTTGGTGAAATTGTCGAGATGGTAGCTCATCCAGATAGTGACCACCTTAACATCTGCCAAGTTGCAGTCGCAAGTGACAAGACAGTGCAAATTGTTGCTGGAGCACCTAATGCGCGTGTGGGGTTGAAAACCATTGTAGCTCTTCCAGGAGCAATGATGCCAAAAGGCAATCTCATTTTCCCAGGTGAACTTCGCGGTGAAAAGAGTTTTGGCATGATGTGCAGCCCTCGTGAATTGCATCTGCCAAATGCTCCGCAAAAACGTGGTGTTATCGAATTATCAGAAGACCAAGTTGTCGGAACTCCATTTGACCCAGCGAAGCACTGGACTGCTTAGGAACTTGTCAGTATCTGAATACACCAGATAGAAGGAAATAAGATGGCAAAAAATGTTGTGATTACAGGAGCGACCTCAGGAATCGGTGAAGCGATTGCGCGTGCTTATCTGGAGCAGGGTGAGAATGTCGTTCTAACTGGACGACGGATAGATAGACTAGAAAGCCTCAAGTCGGAGTTTGCAGAAACTTTTCCAAATCAAACAGTTTGGACCTTTCCGCTAGATGTGACGGATATGACCATGGTGAAGACTGTCTGCTCCGATATTTTGGAAACGATAGGGCAGATTGATATCTTGGTCAATAACGCTGGACTAGCTCTAGGTTTAGCACCTTATCAGGACTATGAAGAACTGGATATGTTGACAATGTTGGATACCAATGTTAAAGGTTTGATGGCAGTCACTCACTGTTTCTTGCCAGCAATGGTAAAAGCCAATCAAGGTCATATCATCAATATGGGCTCTACTGCAGGAATTTATGCTTATGCTGGTGCCGCTATTTACTCAGCTACCAAGGCAGCAGTTAAGACCTTTTCAGATGGTCTGCGAATTGATACCATCGCAACGGATATCAAGGTGACGACCATTCAGCCTGGAATTGTTGAAACAGATTTTTCGATGGTACGTTTTCACGGTGATAAAGAACGAGCAGCGTCCGTTTACCAAGGAATTGATGCCTTGCAAGCTCAGGATATTGCAGACACAGTAGTCTATGTGACCAGTCAACCTCGTCGTGTGCAGATTACAGATATGACCATTATGGCCAATCAACAGGCGACAGGTTTCATGGTTCATAAAAACTAAAAAATTTCCTCGAAAAGTTACAAATTTCTGTAACTTTTTTTGATTTCCTACGAATAGATAAGTAGGAGGAAGAAAATATGTATAATAAAGTTATTCTAATTACTTTGACTAAAATACAGAAATACGCTAGACCCTTTAAAAATCTAGCGTTATCGACATACCATCTTTTGTAACAATAATTTCTTTTATGATATTTTTGGCAATTTTCGAAGCATCTTCGTAGCTTAATTTTTCAACATCGAAGTCCTTTAGTAGCCGTGTTAGCTTTCTCTTTCGTATGCTCAGAACATTCGATTTTTGATTTTCAAGCTGTTCTTCCAGAAATTGCCTTTCTGTTTTGATTTTAGCGTTTTTCTCGTCCAGTTCTTTTCGAGTGATAACCTCGTCTAGATACAATTCTGTTAATTTTGAGACTTGATTATTTATCCGTTCGAGTTGTTTCTTTATCTCCTCAACTTTAATGGTTTCCTCTTTCTTGGCAAGTGTTTCGTTTCTATATTTTGGATTTAACTTTAGTCTTTCTAGCTCCTTAATTACGTCCTTTTCTAGTTCCTCTTGGGAATACCACCCAGATTCACATCTTTTCTCTAAATCTTTACTGTGACGGTTTCGGCATTGGTATTTATGATGTGAGATTCCGTTCTTATCTTTTCTTGTATACTTCAATCCAAGTGACGCACCACAATATCCACATTTCATCAATCCTGAAAGCATATATTTGGCTCTGAATGGTCTGGGGTTGTTGTATTTTTCAAGCGCTGAAATCTGTCTTTTTTCGACCTCTAGCTGCACTAAATCGAATAATTCTTGGGTAATGATTGGTTCATGTTGCCCCTCGTATACCTTGTCTTTGTACTTTACTTTTCCTAAATACGTTTCGTTTTTTAGCAAGTATTTGGTAATTGTTTCGCCCCAAGGCCGTTTTCTTCCAACGTGCCCTTCAGCATTCAAGTCTCTGATAATCTTGACTACTGACTTACCGTTCAAGTATTCTGTGAAGATACGGTTGACAATGAGAGCTTGAGTTGGATTTACTGATAAGATACCAGTTTCTTTTGAGTAATCATAGCCAAACGGAATCGTAGTCCAAGACATAGATTTCCCGTTCTTTGCCCGGCCTTCTTTTCCCAACATCATGCGTTCCTTGATTTGCTCACGTTCAAGCTGGGCAAATACCGAAAGCATACCAATTGAAGCCTTGCCAAAAGGTGTAGAAGTGTCAAAGTTTTCTTGCAAGCTGATAAACGCTACATCATTTTTAGCAAATACATCCTCAATCAGAAACAGAGTATCTTTCTGGCTACGGCTCAAGCGATCAAGTTTATAGACAAGTACGATATCAATTTTCTTTCGTTTAGCGTCTGAGATCAAGCGCTCTAATTCAGGTCTTTGGGTGTTTGCTCCAGAGAAGCCACCGTCAATATAAGTATCGTAGATTTTCCAGTCTTTGATTTCACAGTAGGCTTCCAGTTTAGCTTTCTGTTCATCGATTGAGTAACCCTCCTCAGCTTGAATTGCAGTCGAAACGCGAATGTATATTGCTGCTTTTGACATACAATCACCCCCATCGGCTTTCGTTTAGCTCTTTACGGTGTACCTTGTTATGTTCTGATGGTGTTAGTATTTCAAGATTTTCTAATCTGTTATCTTGTTTATCCCTGTTTTTGTGGTGTACTATTTCATCTTTTTCTAGATAGCGTCCGATATGTTGTTCCATAACCAGTCTATGCTCATATACGTAGCCTAGCATGGCTTTTGGATGATTTGGACAGCGAACCATATAGTAGCCGTTTTGTACTATCCTACCTCCTTTCCAATTTCCGCTGTTTTCGGCTGAACCAAATACGGTTTTAGCTGAAACAGGGTCAAGTTTTTTTATTCCAAATTTTTCAAATCTCCTACTGATAACAGTACGCGTCACCCCTAACTCTTTAGCTATCCTGTTTAGTCCTTTATTTTCTTGAAAATACATATGTTCAAGTTTTATTTTGAGTTCATCCTCTGTAAGCCCCAATCTATGTTCTAAAGAGTTCAATCTATTGACGTCCCTAGTCTCTATTCTAAGTTCTCTCATCCATTTTCTAAGAGTAATAGGTGACTTTATACCTAGTATTTGGCAACATTCTTCAAGGGTAAGTTTTTGGTCATTATACAGTTTTTCTATTGTTTTTTTTGATGGTCTTTCGATTTTTTTCATTTTTTACTCCATTCTATGGTAAAATAGAGTATAGTAAAACAACCTAAGTAGTTAGGGATTTTACTATACAATCACTTTGCCCTACGCTCAGACTCGCCAAAGTTTGAGAGCGTGGGGCTTTTTTGAGTTGTTTCCATTTAGGAAACAGTTGGTTTTTCTCTACTCAAATCCTTTGAAACTCTCTAAAATTTTATCTTTTGAGTCTGTAGCATTGAGTACTAAAACAACATAATTCCCGTAGATATAAGCAGGGTGTCCGATTAACTCTTTTTCTTTTTTAGCTTCTTCAAACATCGGGTTTTTATCGTAATATTCATAAACCTCTACAGCAGTATCATCATCTAAGATAAAACCTTTTCCTGATTCAGCTTGAATGAGACTAGCTGATTTTTTTATTTCCTCTTTGATTGTGAAACCGTTGTTTTCTAGCGCTTTTTTAAAATCGTCTAAGCTAGTAGCCTTTTTAGAAGCAGGTTTGTCGTTCACTTTGGTTTGCTCTGTTTTTGGTTGCTCCGAGCTATCTTTGGTAGCCGATTGGTTGTTAGAGCAGGCTACTAGAACAGTAGCAGTAAGCAAGATTGCTGATGTTGTTAGTAGTTTTTTCATGGGTATTCTCCTTTATTTTATTTTTCTCTATATACGCTGACAACCTCCCCAATAGTCCGGATGTCGTCATTCTCTGTCAGGTGGATTTCCTCATAGCTATTATTGAGGCTTTGTAAGTACCAACCGCCGTTATAGTCACGTTTCAGCTTTTTAACAAAGTTTTTACCGTTGATTTGGAAAATGCCGATGTCGTTGATATCCACTTGATTTGTGCCCCTGATAAAGAGCAGGTCGTTATCTTCAATCATTGGTTCCATAGAGTCACCAGCCACTTTTGCGATGGTGTCGTAGTCTTCAGGGACATCTTCGGCACGCAGTCTTACTTCCATGTGGAGGTTGTCTTCTTGGAAAGTTCCGTGCCCTGCTGCAACCAAGCCTTCTACGTAGTCAGTGATATAGTCGTCATTTTGAGACTTATTAAAAATAGAAATAATATTAGAGCTTTCCTGCTCGTCAAGTTGAGCATTGGCAAAGTCGAGGACCTTCTCTTGCCTAGGTTCTTCTAGTTGGTTGTAGATGGTTAGGATTTCAGGGTGTTCGTTTTGTGTAGTAATCTTTCCAAGTTTAGTGTCTGACAGTCCTAAAAGATAGTCAGAAGTGACGTTAAAAATTTCTGCTAATTTCTTTAGGTCTTTACCTTTAGGAAAATTCTCATTTTTCTCCCATTTCGAAACAGTAGTATAGGTTTTCATGCCAAGAATTTCTGAAAGTTCAGTCTGTGTCATATTACGACTTTCTCTCAATTTTCTTATCCGGCCTCCCAATTGTTCCATAGGATGTCTCCTTTTTGTTTTTTTGATAAGTAAATTATATCAGAATCATGATTATAAATCAAGTATATAAGAAAAAAGTTTTAAATAAAATACAAAAAGAACATTTTTTTTAAAAAAAGAGAAAATAAATCATATAAAACACTTGACACAAGATTTAAAATCATATAAAATATAATCATCATCAAGAAAGGAGTGATTCACATATGGTCTCTATCGCTGAATTAAGAGCCAGACATAATAAGATGTCACAGCGTGAACTAGCAAAAAAATTAGGCGTTACTCAAACATCTATTAGCAACTGGGAAAAAGACCAGACTAAGATTTCAGGCGAGTATCTTATTAGTCTAGCTTTATTTTTTAATGTGTCTACTGATGATATTCTTGGAATAAATAAGCAAGTCACATAAAAAATTTTCAACAATATATGATTTTAAATCATATTAGAAAGGAGTACGGATGGACGAACTAAAAATAAGAGAAGATGGTATTTATTTGAATAACCAAAAATTAAAAGGTGTGCAAGCAATCAAAACAAAAAGCACGGCTGAAAGCAACCATGCTACTGTCTACTTAAAATTTATTGCCAAGCTGATTTGAAATGAGGATTTAATTTCATCAGAATTACCTCGTTAAGAAAGGAGAATAGAATGAACGAGCTAGGACTAATCATAGTAACAAGCGTAAATGTGGTTTGTGCTGTCATAAATCTATTTTGCTTTATTAAAGATAGGATGGATTGATTTAGATTTAGAAAGATAATGAATTTGTCTGTTGGTCTTGACCTTGATAGTATGTGGAGGTTCGTTAAGGTAGTATGACAACTTTTCGAACGAGTATGGATTTAATTCTATTTCATCTTCAAATGGTGTAGAGTACCAATCTACGTTAAACAAGGTCTGTGTACTACTAATCAAACCAAAAGGGTCTGATTTTTTCTCAGGAAGAGCAATAGCTGGATTAAATCCGTTGTCAAAAATTTCTTTTCCGTTTTTGTCAAACAGTTGGATATTTTTGATTACGACATTTGAGTTGGATTGGTTAGACAAAACAAAACTGTATTGATAACAAGAGTATTCGTTCATTCTCTTTTTATGGAATTTAGAAATACTCAATTTCACTCTATTGACTTTCAAAGAGTAAATCAAGCTAACAACACCAGTAATAGCACCAAGCCAAGCGGCAGAAATATTCAAAATATCAATCAAACTAAACATCCGAATTACCTCGTTTTTAATTTCATTATACCATAAACAAAAAGGAGGACGGAAATGAGACCAAGACGATATCCGTATAGTGGAGAAAAAGAGTCCGCCTTTGTGAAGGCAGACCCTAAATTAGTAGAAAAACTTTTAAGAAACACTAGTTTTCTTGAGCGTTTACAAAAAAAGCCTATCAATTTTCAGATAGACTTAGAAAAATTCAAGCGTCTTAGCTATGAAGCCATTCATGATACTTCTCAAGTAACTCAATTCTGACTATATTATAGCAGAAATGGAGATTAGAAATAGAAAGGAGGACGGATGGAAGAAGATATCAGAGTTCACATGCCTTACGAGGTATTTAAAAACCTGCTTGTTAGAGCAGGCAGGATAAAGCGTGAAGAAGGCAAGCAGATAACTTGGACAAATAATACCGCTCCGTTTACAAAAGAGCAACGGAGGGAAATAGATGAACTCTACGAACGGTTCGCAGAAGAAGGAGGACAAATGAAAGAAACAATAAAGGAATTTCTAAAATTCAGAAGCCAATTTACAAAACGAGAATGGCACGAAATTAACCAAGCCGTGGAAGTTTATTTAAACCAAAAAGTCGACCAGTTGATACTGGACGACTCAGATGTAGAAATCATTTCTAAAAGATTAAAGAAACTTATCTAAACAGGTGGGGGTAAATGAACGAAATAATTCCAATTAAAAGTCTTGAAATTAAGATTGATAAAAATTCAAAAGCACCTCATGTTGTTTTGAATGGTGTCGATTTTATAAATGAAAAAATAGGTTTGCGAGGATTGCAAATTGTTTGGGAAACGAATAAAGGAGAAATTCCAGAAGGCATTATTAGGCTAGACCTTCTTCAAAGAGAGGATAGCAAATGCTTTAGAGAAATATCCATTAGTCAATCATTTGAAGGTGGTTTTATAAAAAGGGAATAGCTGCTTTTATATCTGCTGCAAATTTTAGAACAGAATCGAGTTTATCTTTGAAACTGATTTCTAATTCTGCTATAGCTTCAGTCGTCAAATGAATAAACCAAAGTTGATTATCTACTGGTTCTCCAGTTATATAACCATGTTTTCGTAATTCGAAACAAGTAAATCGTGTATCTTCAAAAGACCATTCAGGCATGATTTCTTCTTTGATATTCTGGACGTCTCCGAACGAGGTCGCCTCATCTTTAGAAGAACCGTCTTTGCGACGTTCAATATACTTAGCGTACATTGAACTTAATAAAAATTTAGCGTCATTTGTTAGATTATTCATGATATTTCCTCCTTTCTATTGAAATTTTGACTAAAACGGTGAGAGGTCCTAGTCAAATTTATTATAGCAAATTAGGAGAAAACGGCATCGGTCTTGAGACTGATATAGGAGGTTGAATGGAAGATAAAATCATCGAACTAGCTGATTACTTCATCAGCGAAAACACAACGTACAGAGAAGCTAAAATAGCGTGTGAGAAGCTATTGAAACAAGTCAGCCATGAGATAGAACTCAGGGCGCTGGAAAGTAAGACATTTTGATAACAACACAAAAACGCACCTGACGGCAATCAGGCGCTCAACAAAATTATTCAAAGTGATTATATCACGAAAGGGGCAAAAATGAAAGTAACAGTATATGCTTACGGTCGAAAATTAGACCCAGATGAACCAATTATTATTCCAGAAGGGCATCGATTTTATGATGTATTACGTGGAATTGTAGATGAAGCGTTAGATAAAGAAGAAATTGCGTAAGGAGAGAAAAGAGATGTTTGAACCACCGATTTTAAATCAATTAATGGGAGTAGGAGGTTTGCTGATTGGATTTGTGGGAGTTTGTCGTCATATCAAATTGCAGGAACTACGCAAGGAAGAAGAAAGACGAGAAGAGCAAGAATTTGCGTCTATGATTATCCAAGGCTACAATCACGCATACGAACGTGGTAGAGAGGCAGAACGTCAAGAAATTCGCAAGAATATTCGCAGAGAGTTCAAAGGATTCACCTATGATAACGAACCGCCTGTAGGGTTGCGACCTGAACCATTAGCCTTGCCAGAACCACGGAGAACACGCTATGCAAACCGTATGGGATAGACAAGCGTGGGATTTATCCACTTGCAAGCGTAGAGAGAAAATGCGTGACCTTGAAATGATGGCGCATATGCAACATGAAATAGATGATCTCAAGAAACAATTGCAAAGGGAACAATCTTTAAGAAAGAGATTAGAAGCAGAGAATTTTCAATTAAAACTAAGGAGAAAATAATGAACAGAAAATATAAAACCAAAGGAACACAAGAACCAACACCACGTATTAGAGTAGCTCGCGAACACTATGAGCGTATTATAGACCTCGCAGATGAGTGTGATATGAAATTGATTGACGTTTTAAACCAACTACTTGACTTTGCTCTTGAATATGCGGAAGTTGAAGAGATTCAAATACCTGTTAAATCTTTAAGAGTCGGAGGAGAAAAAGATGGTAACGATTAATAAATTAGAAATCGAAAACGTCAAGCGCGTTAAAGCGGTCAAATTAGAGCCGTCAGCGACTGGTTTGACAATCGTGGGTGGAAATAACAACCAGGGGAAAACAAGCGTACTGGACGCGATTGCTTGGGCGTTAGGGGGCAATAAGTATAAACCTAGCCAAGCTCAAAGAGAAGGAAGTACAATCCCTCCTAGTCTTAAAATCACGCTATCAAACGGTTTGATTGTGGAGCGTAGCGGAAAGAATAGCACTCTCAAAGTCATTGACCCAAGTGGCAACAAGGCTGGTCAAAACTTATTGGATAGCTTTGTAGAAGAACTGGCTATCAACTTGCCAAAATTCATGGAGCAGACCAGCAAAGAAAAAGCGAAAACTCTGCTACAAATCATTGGAGTAGGTCCACAGTTGGCTGAACTGGAAATGCAAGAAAAGGCCAAGTATGACGAGCGCCATGCGATTGGTGTGATTGCTGACCAAAAGGGGAAGTTTGCGAAAGAACAACCTTACTATCCTGACGCACCTAAAGAATTGGTCTCTATCTCTGAGCTTATCCAACAACAACAAGCTATCCTTGCTAAGAATGGCGAGAATGCTCGTAAGCGTCAGAACTTGGTATCTATCCAAAATCAACATGCTTCAGCAACTGCAGAGGTCGAACGACTGGAACAATTGCTGGCCGATGCAAAAGCAAAAGAAAGTCAGCTTGCTCAAGACTTGGCTATCGCGAATACCGACGCTATGGATCTTCTCGATGAATCGACTGAGGAGATTGAAAACAACATTGCAGAGATTGACGAAATCAATCGTAAAGTGCGTGCTAATCTGGACAAGGATAAAGCAGAAGAAGATGCCAAGGGTTATCGCGAGCAGTACAAGGAACTTGATAATGTGATTGCGGAGATTCGCAAACAGAAGACAGACCTGCTTACTAATGCAGATTTGCCATTGCCTGGATTATCTGTGGACGATGGAGAATTGCTCTACCTCGGTCAGCGATGGGATAACATGTCTGGTAGTCAACAGCTACAAGTTGCGACTGCAATCGTGCGTAAGTTGAAGCCAGAGTGTGGATTTGTACTCATTGACAAGCTGGAACAAATGGATCAGCTGACTTTGCAAGAATTCGGTGCATGGCTAGAACAAGAAGGCTTGCAAGCAATCGCGACACGAGTATCAACAGGAGATGAATGTAGCATCCTGATTGAAGACGGGTATAGCGTGAAACCAGATGTGGCACAGGCACCTAAAACATGGCAAGGTGGATTTTAGAAATTAAAGGAGAACAATCATGAAACAACAAAAAACTTTTATCGTATTACGTGACAAAAAAACAGGATATTTTTTATCAGATTATAAAAATCGGACAGGTCGTCTAGCTTATGAAGCGAGCTGGGTAGAATGTGTAAACGATGCTTTGATTATTCCAGAAGATCGCTTAATTGAAGAAGAAAATATTTACAAAGGAATGGCTCGTATTTTTGAAGCCGAGTTAATTCGTGTAAAAGCTGAATTCTTAATTGAAACATTAGAAGGAAAAGAACCAAACGAACCGCTTCAGAATGTTGATGATATCAATAAAGAAAAATTTTTACGCTCCTTGGTAGAAGGGATTTTTGGAGGTGAATAATGCAAATCACAAGAGGAAAACGAGCACGAGCTCAAAAGGTAGTTATCTACGGTCCGGAAGGAATTGGCAAGTCCACGTTTGCTGCTGAATTTCCAAATGCGGTCTTTATCGATACGGAAGGTTCGACAGACAACATGGATGTGGCACGACTCGACAAGCCGACCAGCTGGACCATGCTCATCAATGAGATTGCTTTTATTAAGGCAAATCCGACTGAGTGTGGGACTCTCGTTATCGACACGATCGACTGGGCAGAATCTATGGCGGTTAATTACATCTGTTCGCAACACGGTAAACAAGGGATTGAAGATTTCGGTTGGGGCAAGGGGTACACCTTTGTTCAGGAAGAAATGGGACGATTCTTAAATAGCTTGTCTGACTTGGTTGATATGGGTATCAATGTAGTATTAACTGCACACGCTCAGATTAAGAAATTTGAACAACCTGACGAGATGGGTTCTTATGACCGATATGAGCTCAAACTTGGTAAGAAGACGAGTTCCCAGACAGCACCACTTGTAAAAGAATGGGCGGATATGGTTCTATTTGCCAACTACAAGACCTTGGTCATGACGACTGATAACGGCAAGAAAAAAGCCCAGGGTGGTGAGCGCGTGATGTATACCAATCATCGACCAGCTTGGGATGCCAAGAATCGACATGGCTTACCTGATGAAATGCCATTTCATTACGCTGGAATCGCTCATATCTTTGCGAGTCAACAAACACAACCTATTCCGCCACAACCTCCAGTAGCTCCAGCACCTCAGCAGACCACACAGCAAGCCCCTGAGCAAGTCCAAGAGGAATTGCCTCTCGATATGTCACAGGTAGCTGAAAAACCACAAAAAGAAGCTCCTAGCACACCACAGGAAACACCTGCACAATATCACACGAACTTACCAAAGAGTTTGACGGACCTCATGGCGCAAGGTAACGTGACGGAAGAAGAACTTCAAAAAGTCGCTTACATTCGCGGACATTTTCCATTAGGGACTCCTATTGAAAGTTTCCCAACGGATTACTGGGATATGATTGTCGCTCATTGGCAAGCTACTGTGGAAGTTATTGAAAACCAAGTTAGAAAAGAACCAGAATTACCCTTCACGGTGTAGATTTTGGGAGTTAGAAATCATAGCAAGATATAACAAGAGGTATCTATGAAAGATAAAACAATTAAAATCGATTTATCAAAAATAGCCAATACAACCTTACAAGAGAAGGTTGATAAAGAGTTAGAAAAAGTCCTTGATAACATTCTGGATCCAAATACGGAAGCTAAGGCAACTCGTAAGGTTACTATCACATTAACGATGTCAACAGATGATGAACGTACTGTCGTAAAGACAGGTATGGAAGTCAAATCTACATTGGCACCGCAAAAAGGTGTTGCAACAACTGCTATTGTCGGTCGTGATGACGCTGGTATAATCCACGCTAATGAGCTAAAAAGTGGAGTCCCTGGACAAACTTACTTTGACGACAATGGTGATATGAGAACAGATACTGGGGAGCTTATCGAAAAAGTCGAACAACAAAATACAAATATTATTGATTACAACAAAAAGAAAGCAGGTAACTAACCATGACAGAAAATCTTAAAGAAGCATTATCTTATGCAGTTGAGTTAGCAGAAAAAGAAAATAAAATTATTTCTTCATCAAATGGCAAGGAATATTTTGACATCAACAAGCATGACTTCAGAGAACTTAGACCTCGCAAATATGCGCCGACTCTTGAACTTCAAATGCTCAAAAGTTTAGTGGATTATCTCAAATCAGATAACGACTTTATCGGTGGTCGTAGACTTGTAGTGGTGGTAGAAAGTTATCAAAAAGTTTCTGTGTACGATCAAGTGGATGTTGAATATGGCAAACGTCCTCAACTTGTATCTGTAAAGGCATCTGTTCCAGTTATTCCCTTTAGTAATTGGTGTAATCAGGAAGAGTTTAATATTATGTTGCAATCTATGTTTATCAATGATGCAGATCGCAATCTAGTTTTAGATTTTGCTAGTCACTTAAAAATCGAAAAAGGGGCAGAGGCTCAAGATAACGGCGTTACACAAACGGTGACTGTTCGTGATGGTGTAGCAAGTCTAGCACAGGCTAAGACTCCAAATCCAGTAACCTTACGACCATATCGTACCTTCAATGAAGTAGAACAACCAGCAAGTCAGTTTGTATTCAGAGTTAACAAATCAGCGAATCTAGCTCTCTTTGAAGCGGACAGGGGCAAATGGAAATTAGATGCTGTTAAAAACATCTCAGATTATTTAAAAACAGAACTTGCAAATAACGATAAGATTACAATTTTAGCATAAGGAGAAAAACAACATGACACAACAACAATACAACAACTTTGAACGCGAATTTGGATGGGAAGATACGATTGAAAAAGACTCGGAATACGTCCTATTACCTGACGGTTTATACCACTTTACAGTAATCGGTATGGAACGCACACGCCACACGCCAAATCCACAAAATCCCGGAAAATTGCCAGCATGTAATAAAGCTATCGTCAGCATTAAAATCGTAGCAAATGAAGGCGAAACAGAATTGCGCCACAACCTATTCTTACACAGCTCAACTGAAGGAATGCTATCTGCTTTCTTTGCTGCAATTGGCCAAAAGAAAAAAGGCGAACCACTTCGCATGAACTGGAATACCATCATCGGCGCAACTGGTGTATGTAAAGTCGGAACCCGACAATACAAGGAAAATAATTATAACGAAGTTAAGTCTATGCTTTATCCTGAAGATGTGGACTATACAAAAGTGTTGAATCAACAACCAGGGCAAGCTACACAAGCAAGCTACCAGCAACCGCAACAGCCGAATTTTGCACAACAACCACAAGGACAAGCTGGATATCAAGCTGGGCAATTCTAGGGGGGTAAGGGATGCAATTAAGACCTTATCAACAGGAAGCACGGGAAGCTGTTCAAGCTGAATGGGCTAAAGGTCGCAAGCGCACGCTCTTAGTATTACCAACAGGATGCGGAAAGACGATTGTGTTTTCCAAAATCATTGAAGATCAAGTGAGAGAGGGCAAGCGTGTACTTGTCCTTGCTCATAGGTCTGAGTTATTGGAGCAGGCTAGCGACAAGCTCAAGACTGCGACAGGTCTTGGCACAGCCTTGGAGAAAGCTGAAAATACATCTATTGGTTCCTGGTATCGTGTTGTAGTTGGTTCTGTTCAGACTATGCAGAGAGAAAAACGATTGCGACAATTTCCTCCTGATTGGTTCGATACGATTGTAGTTGACGAAGCGCACCATGCTATTTCAGATGGCTATCAACGTGTGCTTGGTTATTTTGAGCAGTCGGATGTGTTGGGTGTAACAGCAACCCCTGACCGTGGAGATATGAAGAACCTTGGCTCTTACTTCGACAGCTTGGCTTATGAATATTCGTTAGTTCAGGCTATCAAAGAAGGGTATCTATCAAAAATCAAGGCGTTGACAATTCCGCTTAGCTTAGATTTAACAAATGTCAGCATGTCAGCGGGTGATTTTAAGGCGAGCGATGTCGGGACGGCACTAGATCCATATCTGGAACAGATAGCAGACGAAATGGTCAAACAATGTGCTGACCGCAAAACAGTCGTATTCTTACCTTTAGTTAAAACTTCGCAAAAGTTTCGCGATATCTTAAACGCAAAAGGCTTTCGTGCCGCTGAAGTCAATGGAGAGTCCAAGGACCGGGCGGAAATTTTAGAAGACTTTGAGAAGGACCGCTACAACGTGCTTTGTAATTCGATGTTATTGACTGAAGGCTGGGATTGTCCATCGGTGGATTGTGTAGTCGTGCTAAGGCCTACTAAGGTACGAGCTTTGTATAGCCAGATGGTAGGGCGTGGGACTCGCTTGCATCCAGGCAAAGAAGAACTGCTCTTGCTCGACTTCCTTTGGCATACGGAACGCCACGAGCTATGTAGACCAGCTCATTTAATCTGTGAGACTCCAGAAGTCGCTCAGAAAATGGTTGAGAACATGGAAGAGCAAACAGGCGTCATGCTTGATCTTGAAGATATGGAAGTGAAGGCAGCAGAAGATGTAGTCGCTCAACGTGAGGAAGCTCTGGCTAAACAATTGGAAGAAATGCGTAAGCGTAAACGCAAGCTAGTAGATCCGTTGCAATTTGAAATGTCTATTCATGCTGAAGATTTGTCGAACTACGTGCCTAATTTCGGATGGGAGATGGCACCAGCTAGCGACAAGCAAATCAAAGCACTTGAAAAATACGGTATCTTTACTGATGAGATTGGAAACGCAGGTAAGGCAAATCTATTACTAGATAGACTTAACAAAAGACAACAAGAAGGTTTGACGACGCCTAAACAAATCAGATTACTTGAAAGATACGGTTTCAAAGATGTGGGAATGTGGCCATTCGAAGAAGCCAAGAATATGATTAACCGCATAGCAGCTAACGGATGGAGACTTCCGACGAGCGTGCGACCAGCTGAATATGTACTAAACTAAAAAGGAGGAGATAGTGGCAGAGAATGATTTTAATTTGTTGCCGTTGCTGGATTACATCAATCCTGCCACGGTAGATTATCAGACGTGGGTCAATGTTGGTATGGCCTTGAAGCACGAAGGATACACGGCATCTGACTGGGATAACTGGTCCCAAAACGATAGCCGATACAAGAAATTCGAATGCTTCAAAAAATGGGACACTTTCAACGAAGAAGCAGGAACGATTGTGACTGGTGCTACCATTACCCAACTTGCTAAAGAGAATGGTTGGGTGTCACAATCCAGCTATGACAGTGAGAATGCGCATGAGTTTGGCTGGACCGATATAATAGACCGCGATTATCGTGTGATTGATAAAGACTGGATTGAAGGTAAGGAAATCCATGAGCCGACTAATTGGAATCCGGTTCAAGAAATCATCAAATACCTTGAGACTCTCTTTGAAGCTAGCGAAAATGTTGGTTATGTGACTGAGTGCTATCCAAAGACCAACGACGAAACAGGCGAGATTGTCAAATGGCTACCAACCAAGGGAGCTTATGACCGGACGGCTGGCCAGCTTATTAAAGAGTTGAGTCAATGTAATGGTGATATCGGGGCAGTCTTGGGTGACTACCACGAAGAAGCTGGCGCATGGGTTCGCTTCAATCCAATGGATGGAAAAGGCGCTAAAAATGAAAATGTGACAGATTTCAGATATGCCCTGGTCGAATCCGACAGCATGCCAATTGATAAACAAAACGCTATCTACAAAGAACTTGAACTACCTATTGTTGCTTTGGTTCATAGTGGGAATAAATCCCTCCATGCTATCGTCAAAGTAGACGCTAAGAACTACGAAGAATACCGTAATCGGGTTGATTATCTTTATAAGATTTGTCAAAAAAACGGAATCATCGTTGATACACAAAATCGAAATCCAAGCAGACTATCACGCATGCCGGGATTTATCCGAAATGGCCAGAAACAATTTTTAGTAGATACTAACATTGGTAAAGCCGATTGGGATGAATGGTACCAATACATCGAAGACTTGAACGACGACTTGCCTGATCCAGAAGGATTGGCTGACAGCTGGGATAACTTGCCAGAATTGGCGCCTGAGTTGATAAAAGGTGTCCTTCGTCAAGGTCATAAGATGTTGATTGCTGGACCATCAAAAGCTGGTAAGTCATTCGCCTTGATTGAGATGTCAATCGCAATAGCAGAAGGCAAGAAATGGCTTGGTTGGGATTGTACTCAGGGGCGTGTATTATACGTCAACCTGGAGCTAGATAGACCATCCGCTTTACATCGCTTCCGTGACGTTTATCAAGCTATGGGATTGCCACCTAAAAGCATCCAGAATATCGATATCTGGAATCTACGTGGGAAGACTGTACCGATGGACAAGCTAGCGCCTAAACTTATTCGTCGAGCTTTGAAGAAGAATTACATCGCAGTCATCATTGACCCTATTTACAAGGTGCTTACTGGAGACGAGAACAGCGCAGACCAGATGGCACATTTTACCAATCAATTTGATAAGGTAGCCACAGAGTTAGGCTCTAGCGTTATCTACTGCCATCACCACTCGAAGGGTTCCCAAGGCGGCAAGAAGTCCATGGACCGCGCTAGCGGTTCGGGCGTATTTGCTCGAGATCCTGATGCGCTCATTGACTTAGTCGAGCTGGAAGTGTCAGAAGAATTGTTGACACAGCGCCTGAATCAGGCAGCGTGCGAAGTATACAAACAGGCCTTGCAAGAGCGAAACAATGCTTATTATCAACAGAATGTCGGACTAGATGACCTTCTGAGCCCTGCGCAGATGCGGACACATTTTGAGAAAGGTATCCCTGACGTCATGGCTCGGGCACCATATACAGACAAACTCGAAGAAGTCCGTAACAAGGTCCAGATAGCGACCGCGTGGCGCGTCGAGGGCACGCTCCGAGAGTTTGCTAAGTTCAAGCCGGTGAACATGTGGTTCAGCTATCCAGTACACGCGCTGGATGAATCGGGTGTGTTGGCGGATATACAATTGGAAGAGACTACGCCAAATTGGAAAAAGAATCTAGATAGTAAAAAAGGTAATGAGAAGAAAAAGAAGTCTGCTGATGAAAGATTTACTACTGCTATGGATGCATTATTCGACGGAATCAATCCGGTTGAATTGAGTGAAATGGTGGAATATTTTTCAACAGAAGACAAACCTGTTAGCGAAAAAACTATCAGGAGATGGGTCAAAAATAGAGATGATTTTGAAGTAAAAAACAATCAAATCACACCCAAAGAAGAGCCAGGGACAGAGTAGGGACAAGGACAAACCCGACAGACAAACCCGAGAGTGTCCCTCGGGAATGTTCTTGACTCTCAGAGACAAACCCGAGAGTGTCCCTGTGTCTCTGGAGTGTCTCTAGGGACAAAGACAAACCCGAGAATGTCCCTGAGAAAACGCACAACCACGCGGTTTTTAAGCTCTAGGGACAAACCCGAGAAACTCAGGGACAAAGCTAGAGACAGAATTCTTCTCTCTTCGAGAAGAAGAATTTAGGAAGTGTCCCTGAGAGTTCAGAAGAACAGGTACAGGAACAGGGGCGATTGAGCTACGCCCCCTGTAACCCTGTAACCCTGTCCTTCACTCTGAACTCAGGCGCGTATAAAAAAAGAAAAGGAGTGCATTTATAAAAATGGTTATTGAATTCTTTTTACCGATGGAAAAAATCCCGACAACAACTCATCAACAGAAAAAGGTAAATGTGAGATCTGGTAAGCCGATTTTTTATGAGCCAGATGACCTAAAAAATGCCAGAGCGAAATTTGAGAGCTTGCTTGCCTGGTATGTTCCTGCTGATAAATTTGAAGGAGCTATTCGACTTACAGTCAAGTGGTGCTTTCCTCGTATCGAAAAAAGCTACGATGGCCAGTACAAGACCACAAAACCAGACACAGATAATCTGCAGAAGTTACTCAAGGATTGCATGACGAAGTGTGGCTATTGGCAAGACGATGCTCAAGTGGCCAGCGAGGTTGCCGAAAAGTTCTGGGCTGACACAGTCGGAATCTATATCAAGGTCGAGGAATTGCCATGAGAATTGATTACATCGATTTCTTTAGCAGAGTTATTCCTGAATGGATGGCACGCAGTAATCAAAAAAGCCAAGAAGTTGGCTTTGGCTCAGACGCTTATTGGCTATGGGTAGTAACGACGATTGGCGAAATTTGTAAGCAATACAATGACGATTCACTAGTGACAGAGCAATTTGGTCTGCTCTTTAACTGGCTAGAAAAACAGGCAGGATAAAGCATGGAATATAGCAAACAGGCAGTAATCGACGGACTGAAACAAACGATTGAGCAGACAGAGGAAAGGATAGTTGAACTATCTGAGCCGTGTGTTAAATCGCTTGCTTTTAGCAGGTCCGAGGAACGTGACTTGCTTAAAAAGAAAGTGAAAAACTGGAAGAAGAGAATAAAGGAGTTGGAAGATGAATGTACAGCGGTTGATTGAGAAGTATAAAAAACTTGAGGGTGTATGGAATGCTGAAGGTGCAGAATTAGCCCGTCAAATTTTTCTAGAAGATTTGAAACAACTAGACGAACCAGAAAAAGTCAAAGTTCCGCAGTTTGTGGCGGAACATATCGAACACTCAAAAGAAATTGGACGTGATTTACAAGATGCCATGAATTCGTCACTCATTAACAAACAAGTGGATCAGTGGCTTTATACAAAAAATAACATGGAAACATTCGCTCAAGCTTGGGTTTTCGGCTACGAGGTCGAGGAAGAGAAGCGGTATCGTATCCGTTTAAAAGGATTAAAAAAAGGATGTAACTGCTTGAATCACAATACAAAAAAAGACGAATGGAACTTTATGAGCAAGTACGGAATAGGAGAATTTCGTACAGAACACACCCGCAAACAACTTGAAGAAGCTGGCTTTGGCTGGGTATTCGATTGCCCAGGTATCGAGATTGAGGAGGTGGAGTGATGGAATTTTTACTAACAAGCACAGGTAGGCGAGTTGAAAATCGAATCCCTAACGCCATAATTAAAAAATATAAAAAAGTAGAAGTTAGGAATTTTTCGAGCTTTGAAGAATTTGATAAGCGATTATCTTGGATGGAAGGCAATTGGCTTTCTAAAGGAGTAAATCATAAAGCGTCTGAAGGCCGAATACAAAGAGAATTCCCGAACGGCGCAGAGGGGTATTTTATCGAAATCAATTCGATAGAGGAGTTGCTAGAATTTCAGAAAAAAGTTGGAAACGAGCTAATAATTACTTCTGCTATTAATAATGAATCAATTCCAGCTATTGAAATTTACAATGATTACAGGGAGTGAACATGAAACGATTTATCGCAATCTGGATCCTTGTCTCTGCTGGACTAAACGTCTGGCAGATGGACAGGATTCGAGATTTGGAAGAAAAGAAGCCGATGGTTATCTATAAAGCTGATAATCAAGGCGCTGAAATCCATGGCAAAGTCCTTG
>JAWETZ010000015.1:0-60296 GCA_032480835.1 Streptococcus mitis | reverse complement strand
TGTGTGCGATAAACTATGAGCCTTTTGTGCCATATTTTTCTCCTTTCGCTTTACAATTGGCTTGAACACCTTTATTGTATCGCGTTTGGAGTTTTTTTGGTATAACCTTCGACGCGCACCCGCATAGCGGGTGGTTTATTTGTCTCGCACCTAACGGAGCGAGACGGACTAATAGTCACATAACAAAAAACGTTGATTTAACAACGTTTTACCAAGGAATGCAAAGGAATAATGGAGCCGGTGGGAGTCGAACCCACGTCCAAACACCTGCCAACATATTTGTCTACAACCATAGGTTATGTATTATTTTAACAGTCCCTCGACACATAACTCAAACCTAGAAACTGCGAGTCTATCAATCTCTTATCAAGTCGCTAGACAAGACTTGATCGTATCTCGCTAATAATAAGACCTGTCATTGAACACGAGCAATCCAAATCGGGTCACGCCTGCTGGTTTTTAGGCAGCTAGAGCGTAAGAAGTGTTATTTTTTGCAGTTATATTTAACTGAGCGTTTACGTCGCCACACGAGTCGCAAAATATGCCTCATAATGCCTGTCGAATCCGTAACGACCCCAAAAGACAATAAAACCATTATACCTTATCTAACTCAAAAATGCAAAAGGGAAATCAACTAACTAAAAAAGATAGTCTTTCAAGGCTTTTGTCAAAACCTGATAACCGGCAACACTGAGGTGCAATCCATCAGTAGTATAGTCTTTTTTGAGTTGGCCTGCTTGGTCTGTCAAACAATCAAATACTGGAACAAATTCCACCTGCATGTAGGCAGAAGCAAGCTCTTTATAGGCTTGATTCCACTCCTGTATCTTTTCATTCGTGCGGATATAGACTGTCTGCTTGTACTCTTCTCCCTCATTGACAGGCAAAATGGAAAGCACTTTAATCTCAGTCAATGGATAATCGCGAGCAATGGATTGTATGATAGCTTCGAGATTATTGAGAGCCTCATTCACAGGCACATCTTTTCCGATATCATTTGTCCCAATCAAAAGGAAAATTTTATCTACTGCTCCACCGTACAGATGCGCATCTAGATTCTCTAGTAACAGCCCTGTCTGATAACCTCGAATGCCTCGATTGACAATCGTCTTTGAAGTCCCAAACAACTCCTGTAGAGGATAGTATTCGACAATGGAATCCCCAATAAAGAGAATATCTGGCTCTAGAACAGAAACCTGATTTAAGTGACGATACTTGGTTTGGATTTTTTCTTGTTCCTTTAGGAGCCAATTTTCTAATAACTGTACTGCCACTTCATTCTCCTTTTTCTAACCAGTTCTCCAAGACTTGGTAAACTCCTCCTTGGCTGTTGGCTGGTGCTAGAGCAGTCGCCACAGCTTTGGCCTTGTCATCAGCATTTTCCATTGCATAAGCAATTCCAGCCATTCCAAGCATTTCAACATCATTTTCACTGTCACCAAAAGCAATGATTTGTTGGGAGTTCAAGTCCCAACGCTTGAGTAATTCTTCCAAGCCCCATGCTTTATGAATCCCAGCTTGGAGAATATCAATACAACCATAGCCACTCGAAACAGCCCGAACACGGCCATCAAAGAGGTCATTAATCTCTGCCAAGACCGAACTCAAACGCTCCTCACCAACAACCATGCTCATCTTGAGAACCCCACCAAAGAGGTCAGAGGTTAACTCATCCACAAAATGCATCCGTTGGTAGAATTTTTCAATCATTTCTGGAGTCATAAAACTTTCAAGATCTGTAAAAATCGTACCTTTCTTGACGAAACCACCCTTCATCCCCGTTACAACAAACTGGTCCTGACACGCTCGAGCCTCAAAATGAGCCAAAGCCTTATCAACAATGGCATCATCCCAAGTCTGAGCCTGAATCAGTTCATTATTTTCAAAAATACGAGCGCCATTAGCAACAACCAGAACCACTCGATTGACCAAGTGCTCCAGTAGTTGCCTCATGCGGTGAATTTCATTGCCCGTCGCGATGACAAAACGAATACCGCTTTGATCCAACTGATCTAAAATCTTTTCCAATCGTGGGAGATCCAGCTGACCTCTAGCATCCAGCAAGGTCCCATCCATATCTGTCGCAATTACTTTAATCATCATTTTCTTTCCTCTGGATTCAAGCTAGTCCCACTTCAATCCCACATGTTCGTTCATTTCTTTATATGCTGTATCAATTCGTTCCTTAGTCGCTTCATCTAACTGGTCACGATGACTACCACCCTCGATAAAATCTTCTAAGATATAGGTTTGATAATGATATAGAGGATAGCCTTCTGGAGAAAAGGTTCCCTTTGGTGTACGATTGACCCAAGTAGGATGAGCTTTAGCTGTTCCGATAATTGTTTTTCCATCCTTCTTCTTAATAGTCACGTCCATAAGAACACCACGTTCAGTCCACTTAGCATTTTCCACACCTTCCATGGTCTCAATTCGTTGATTTGAAATGAAGTTCCCCATTGAATAGATAATGAGTTTCTTATCCCCATCTTTTTCAACAATTTCAGACGGTTCAACTACGTGTGGATGCCCTCCAAAGATAATATCTGCTCCCCAATCAATCATCTTATGATACAAAGCTTTTTGCTCTTCAGTCGGTTCTATGCGATACTCAACACCCATTTGCGGCATGATAATGGTGATATCTGCTTCCTTTTCCGCCCGTTCAATTTCAGACTTCATTTTATTCTCATCTAAATCTGAAAGATAGTGATTATAATCCTCTTGAGAAATATTTTGCTCAATTCCATTAAATCCATAAGAATAAGCCAAAAGTGCAACCTTGATACCATTCACTTCCTTAATGACCAGCGGAGCCTGATCACGTGGCTCATGCGTATAAACTCCAATTGGTGTTATTCCTGCTTTTTCGATAGCATTTGCCGTTGAAATAACTCCCTCAATTTGCGAATCCAAAATATGATTATGAGCCAAATCTAGCACATGATAACCTGCATCCTTAATGGTATCCATAACTTCAGCAGGAGCATTAAAGAGAGGATAACCTGCTAAATAATGATCCTTATTAATGGTTCCTTCAAAGTCACCGATAGCTAAGTCGGCTTGCTTAAGCCAAGGTGTCACATACTCAAAATTCTCATGAAAATCATACGTTCCATCATCCTTTTTTGCTGAAAAGTAAAGAATATCATGATAAAGCAAATCACCATGAGCCATAATTCTAGCAGTTTTTTCCTCTTCCTGCTCCTGAGACTTTTTCTTAGTTCCTTCTTGAGAAATAGTATCTCGTTTTTGACTAGTCAAAGGGATTCCTTGGAAACTTTCAAACAACAAGACCAAACCCATTGATAAAGCAACTGCTAGCAAGAGTACCGCCACAAATCCCTTGTTGCTCCACTTACGATAACGTCTAAAAAAGTTGACTAAACCTTTCACAAAACGAAAAACTGGTCCACGTTTATGTCTCTCTTGTCTTCTTTGCATCTTTATTCTCCCTACTTTCTTATGCAAGCCTTTTCTTTTTATTATATCACAGATAAGTATTTCTTTCACAATTGAATTGAACTTCCTATCTATTTTCTGTAAATCCTAAAGACTGTAATGCTTTCAATCCTTGTCATTTTGTGATATCATGTAGAGGTAATGAAAGGAGAGAAAATGTCTGCTATAGAACGTATTACAAAAGCTGCTCACTTAATTGATATGAACGATATTATCCGCGAAGGGAACCCGACTCTACGCGCGGTTGCTGAGGAAGTTACTTTCCCTCTATCTGACCAGGAAATCATTCTCGGTGAAAAGATGATGCAATTCCTCAAACATTCCCAAGATCCTGTCATGGCTGAAAAGATGGGGCTACGCGGTGGGGTTGGACTGGCTGCTCCTCAATTGGATATCTCCAAACGCATTATCGCTGTTTTAGTGCCAAATATTGTTGAAGAAGGAGAAACTCCAGAGGAAGCCTACGATTTGCAAGCCATTATGTACAATCCAAAAATCGTCTCTCACTCTGTTCAAGACGCTGCTCTTGGTGAAGGAGAAGGTTGCCTCTCTGTTGACCGCAACGTGCCTGGCTATGTGGTGCGCCATGCCCGCGTTACTGTTGACTACTTTGACAAGAACGGCGAAAAACACCGTATTAAGCTCAAAGGTTACAACTCCATCGTTGTTCAGCATGAAATTGACCACATCAACGGAATCATGTTTTACGATCGTATCAATGAAAAGGACCCATTTGAAGTTAAAGATGGTTTACTAATTCTTGAATAAAGAAAATCCCGTTGCAAGACGGGGTTTTGTGTTATAATAGAGGCATGAAAACAAATGATATTGTCTATGGCGTCCATGCCGTTACCGAAGCCCTCCTGGCAAACACAGGAAACAAACTTTATCTCCAAGAAGATCTCCGAGGTAAGAATCTTGAGAAAGTCAAAGAACTGGCTACAGAAAAAAAAGTATCCATTTCTTGGACCTCAAAAAAATCCCTCTCCGAGATGACTGAAGGTGCTGTTCACCAAGGTTTTGTTCTACGAGTATCCGAATTTGCCTATAGCGAGCTGGATCACATCCTTGCCAAAACACGCCAAGAAGAAAATCCACTTCTATTGATTTTGGATGGGTTAACTGACCCCCATAATCTAGGTTCAATCTTGAGAACAGCTGATGCGACCAATGTTTCAGGTGTCATCATTCCCAAGCACCGTGCTGTCGGAGTTACTCCTGTCGTTGCCAAAACGGCCACAGGTGCTATTGAGCACGTACCGATTGCCCGAGTAACCAACCTCAGTCAAACTCTAGACAAACTCAAGGATGAAGGCTTCTGGACCTTTGGAACAGATATGAACGGTACTCCGTGCCACAAGTGGAATACAAAAGGGAAAATCGCCCTCATCATCGGAAATGAAGGGAAAGGCATCTCTAGCAACATTAAAAAACAGGTCGATGAAATGATTACCATTCCGATGAATGGACATGTTCAAAGCCTCAATGCCAGTGTTGCTGCAGCCATTCTTATGTATGAAGTTTTCCGAAATAGACTATAAAAGAGGCTGGACAAAAGCCAACTTCTAATTAAAAGCACACAGTGATTCCAGCTTCTCTCACAATCAGGCTGAAATCACTGTGCGTTTTTTGAATAGCTGATTTGTAGATTGAATTCTTGAACAATTTTGTAAAATCCATGCTCATGAAAATGAGTCCTATCTCTACGACGCTGGCCTACTTGTCTCTAACACACACCCTGAGCTCACCCAAAATATTCTCTAATTTGCGAAAAACGAGATCAGTTGCCATCTTACATTTTGCATAGATTCTAGATTTTTTCTTCAATATATCATGTGTTCTGAACGAAGTTTTCTAAAGAAATTCTAAGTTGTATCGTAACAAATTGATTTCTGAGTTCCTTATATAAGAAAATGAGCATCTCCAACTACGAGAATGCTCATTTTTTAGGATTGTATAGGCAAATTTTACATCTGTTTTAAACGTTCAATCCGTTCCGAGATAGGTGGGTGAGTATAAAAAAGTTTTTGGAACCCTCCACCTTTCTTGGGATCATTGATATAAAGTGCGCTGCTGGCATCATCAACGTGGTGATGCATCGGCTCGCTATTGTCCAACTTACGTAGAGCGTTAATCATCCCTTGCAGATTGCGCGTCAACTCGACACTGGAAGCATCAGCTAGGAATTCCCTCTGACGAGAAATAGCTAGTTGCACCAAGGTTGCAGCGAGAGGTGCCAGCACAATAGCTAGTAGAGAAACCACTAGCATAATAATTTCTAAGCCATTTCCATCTCGGTCATCGTCACTTCGTCTGCGACCTTCCCCACCCCACCACATCATACGACCAGCCATACTAGAAAGCATGGTAATGGCACTGGCAAGGGCAACAGCAATAGTCGAAATGCGGATATCGTAATTACGAATGTGACTAACCTCATGTCCCATAACAGCTTCTAGTTCTTCGCGATTCATGATAGCTAGGAGGCCTGAAGTCGCAGCAACCGCTGCGTTTTGAGGGTTAGAACCTGTCGCAAAGGCATTTAAGGCTGGATCATCAATGATGAAAACACGGGGCATGGGAATCTGAGCCACCATAGCCATATCTTCCACTACATGGTAAAGGTCTGGTGCCATTTGCTCATCAACCTCACGCGCGCCATTCATGGACATGACAATCTCTGTCGATTGAAAAATCATGGACAAGGCATAGATAAAGCCGATAATCAGTGCAACAACCAAACCGCCGAGCCCAGACCGCATAAAGAGGTAACCAACTGCATAGCCAACCAGAGCTAATAGTAGAAAAAATACCAGCAACAAAATCCAGGTTTTTCGTTTATTGCTTGCAATTTGATCAAACAACATCTTAGTCACCTAAACCGCTAAAGTCAACTTTAGGAACTGCCTTTTCCTCTTCTGGTGTTTGAAGGAAATCCGCTGCTTTAAATCCAAACATTCCAGCGATAATATTGCTTGGGAAAGTTTCTAATTTTACATTGTAGTTGCTGACAACACTGTTATAGAGTTGACGAGAGTAAGAAATTTTATTTTCTGTGTTTGTCAACTCCTCTTGCAATTTAACAAAGTTGGCACTAGCTTTCAAATCTGGATAGCTTTCTGCAACTGCAAAAATACCTGAAATCTGACGAGTGAGGGCATCACTAGCTTTCATAGCTTCTGCTGGAGAAGTCGCTGCCGCTACTTGGTTACGCAGTTCTGCCACCTTTTCAAGGGTAGAACCTTCATATTTGGCATAACCTTTTACAGTCTCAATCAAGTTTGGCAAGAGATCATTTCGACGCTTCAATTGAACATCAATCTGACTCCAAGCCTCCTTGGTTTGCATACGATTTTTAACCAAACCGTTATAGCTAACAATCACAAAAATCACAACAAGAGCGATAACTCCAAGAATAATCCAAGTCATGATATAAGTCCTTTCTGTTTTTAGATTAGTACCAGTATATCAAATTTTTTATGATTGTGGTAAAATAAGATGATACTAAAGAAGGAAATAACTATGAAACCAGAAACATTTTACAACTTGCTGGCCGAGCAGAACCTTCCACTTTCGGACCAGCAAAAAGAACAATTTGAACGTTATTTTGAGCTCTTGGTCGAGTGGAATGAAAAGATTAATTTAACAGCCATTACGGACAAGGATGAAGTTTATCTCAAACATTTTTACGATTCGATTGCACCTATTCTGCAAGGCTTGATTCCCAATGAAAATATCAAATTGCTTGATATTGGAGCCGGGGCAGGATTTCCTAGTCTACCAATGAAAATCCTCTATCCTCAGTTAGATGTGACTATCATTGATTCACTCAACAAGCGCATCAACTTCCTCCAACTGTTGGCTCAAGAACTGGATTTGAACGATGTTCATTTCTACCATGGGCGTGCAGAAGACTTTGCCCAAGACAAGAACTTCCGTGCTCAGTATGATTTTGTAACGGCTCGTGCGGTTGCCCGTATGCAGGTCTTGTCTGAATTGACAATTCCTTACCTTAAAGTTGGTGGCAAACTATTAGCACTCAAGGCCAGCAATGCGCCTGAGGAGTTATTTGAAGCTAAGAATGCTCTCAACCTCCTTTTTAGTAAAGTCGAAGACAATCTCAGCTACGCCCTACCAAATGGAGATCCGCGTTATATCACAGTGGTAGAAAAGAAAAAAGAAACGCCCAACAAATACCCAAGAAAGGCTGGCATGCCAAATAAACGCCCGCTTTAAATTTTTTAGTAAAAAAATATTTACAAAGTTTGTAATTTCTGCTATACTATCACAAGCAAAGGTTTTTAATGTCATCCCGTGAGGTGACGAAGACGCAGAAATATTTGAAACTCTTTAAAGTCTAGATTTTAAAGAAGTCTTACTCTGAGGGCCTATTGCTGTAAAATAATGGGCTCTTTTTTGATGCCCAAAAGTGAGGTTTATATGAAACAAGAATCAACTGTTGATTTGTTACTAGACGTTGACCAACGTCCTTCGGCTGGAAAAGGAATTCTCCTTAGTTTCCAACACGTTTTCGCCATGTTTGGGGCGACCATCTTGGTACCATTGATTTTGGGAATGCCTGTATCTGTTGCCCTTTTTGCTTCAGGTGTTGGAACACTCATCTACATGATTTCAACTGGTTTTAAAGTTCCAGTTTATCTAGGTTCTTCATTTGCATTTATCACAGCAATGTCACTTGCTATGAAAGAAATGGGTGGTGATGTATCTGCTGCCCAAACAGGGGTTATCTTGACTGGTTTGGTCTATGTCCTTGTGGCTACAAGTGTTCGTTTTGCAGGTACAAAATGGATTGATAAACTCTTGCCACCAATCATCATCGGTCCTATGATCATCGTTATCGGTCTTGGACTTGCAGGTTCAGCTGTTACCAATGCTGGTCTTGTAGCTGATGGAAATTGGAAAAATGCTCTTGTAGCAGTTGTTACTTTCTTGATTGCTGCATTTATCAATACAAAAGGAAAAGGCTTCCTACGAATCATTCCATTCCTCTTTGCCATTATCGGTGGTTACCTCTTCGCACTAACCCTTGGCTTGGTTGACTTTACACCAGTTCTTAAAGCCAACTGGTTTGAGATTCCTGGTTTCTACTTGCCATTTAGCACAGGTGGTACCTTTAAAGAATACAATCTTTACTTTGGTCCAGAAACCATCGCCATCTTACCAATCGCTATCGTAACAATTTCTGAACATATCGGAGACCATACTGTTTTGGGTCAAATCTGTGGCCGTCAATTCTTGAAAGAACCAGGTCTTCACCGTACTCTTCTTGGTGACGGTATCGCAACTTCTGTTTCTGCCTTCCTTGGTGGACCAGCCAATACAACTTACGGAGAAAATACAGGGGTTATCGGTATGACTCGTATCGCTTCTGTCTCAGTTATCCGTAATGCTGCCCTTATCGCAATTGCCCTTAGCTTCCTTGGCAAATTTACTGCCTTGATTTCAACTATTCCAAATGCTGTACTTGGTGGTATGTCAATCCTTCTCTATGGGGTTATCGCCAGCAACGGTTTGAAAGTTTTGATCAAAGAACGTGTTGATTTTGGTCAAATGCGTAACCTAATCATCGCAAGTGCTATGTTGGTCCTTGGACTTGGAGGAGCTATCCTTAAACTTGGTCCAGTTACCCTTTCAGGTACTGCCCTATCAGCCATGACAGGAATCATCTTGAACTTAATCTTGCCACACGAAAATAAAGACTAGTAGTCTAAACATATCAAAAAACGAGCATTTCCAATTACGGAAGTGCTCATTTTTCTTATTTCTAAAAAAGGAAAGCCCTGCGACCTTCCCTTGTCTTACTTGCGTTTCTTCTTCGCTTTTTTCATTTTGTTAGCCATGCGTTTCATAGACTGTTTCATAGCAAATTCACCGATTTTACCTTTTAGACCGCCACCAAACATCTGGCTCATATCTGGCATTCCTGCTCCTCCGAGAGCGGATAAGTCAGGCATACCACCTTGTCCCATCATGCCTTCGAGGGCTGACATATCCATGCCACCAGGCATGTTTTTAGGAAGATTGTTAGGGTTGATGCCCATTTGCTTCATCATCTTGTTCATATCGCCAGACATGACTCCCTGCATAAGCTGTTTAGCCTGGTTAAAGTCTTTAATGAATTTATTGACTTCGACAAAGGTATTTCCAGAACCAGCTGCGATACGACGGCGACGACTTGGATTTAGCAATTCTGGATTTTCACGTTCTTCAGGAGTCATAGAAGAAACAATGGCACGTTTACGAGCAATCTGACGCTCATCCACCTTCATGTTTTGAAGGGCTGGATTGTTAGCCATACCTGGAATCATCTTGAGCAAGTCTTCCATCGGCCCCATATTTTGCACCTGATCCAACTGATCAATGAAATCATTGAAATCAAAGGTATTCTCACGCATCTTCTCAGCCATTTCAAGGGCTTTTTGCTCATCATATTCTTGAGAAGCTTTCTCAATCAGAGTGAGCATATCCCCCATGCCAAGGATACGACTAGACATACGGTCTGGGTGGAAGGTCTCAATATCCGTAATCTTTTCACCTGTACCAGTGAACTTGATTGGTTTTCCAGTAATGTGTCGAACAGATAGGGCAGCACCACCACGAGTATCGCCATCAATCTTAGTAAGGATAACCCCAGTCACTTCTAACTGAGCATTAAACTCACGCGCAACATTGGCCGCTTCCTGACCAATCATAGCGTCAACGACAAGGAGAATTTCGTTTGGTCGAGCCAGTGCTTTCACGTCACGAAGCTCATTCATGAGGAGCTCATCAATCTGCAAACGACCTGCCGTATCAATCAAGACATAGTCGTTGTGATTGGCTTGGGCTTGTTCCAAACCTTGACGTACAATCTCCACAGCTGGAACTTCTGTCCCAAGAGCGAAAACAGGCACATCAATCTGTTGCCCCAAGGTCTTAAGCTGGTCAATGGCAGCTGGACGATAAATATCCGCCGCAATCATCAAAGGACGAGCATTTTCTTCCTTCTTGAGTTTGTTGGCGAGTTTACCAGCAAAAGTTGTTTTACCAGCCCCCTGCAAACCCACCATCATAATGATTGTAGGAATCTTAGGTGACTTGATAATCTCCGCTGTGTCAGAACCTAAAACAGCTGTCAGTTCCTCATCAACGATTTTAATAATCTGTTGCGCTGGATTAAGGGTATCAATGACCTCATGCCCGACTGCACGCTCACGAACTTTCTTGATAAAGTCCTTTACAACAGGCAAGGCAACGTCGGCCTCAAGCAAGGCCAAGCGAATTTCTTTGGTTGCCTCTTGGACATCAGATTCAGAGATTTTTCCTTTTTTACGTAGATTTTTAAAGACGTTCTGCAAACGTTCTGTTAAACTTTCAAATGCCATGTTTCTTCCTCTTATTCTCTATTATCAATGCTTGTTAAAATTTCTATCTGCTCCTGCAGAAAGTCATCCTTGGGATAGCGCTCCAAAATCTGGTCAAAAATCTGACTGCGAACAATGTAGTCCGAGTACATGTGCAATTTCATCTCATAATCTTCCAGAATCTTTTCTGTCCGCTTGATATTGTCGTAAACAGCCTGACGACTGACACCGAACTCTTCAGCAATCTCAGCAAGGCTGTAATCATCAGCGTAGTAGAGCTCTATATAATTCATTTGCTTATCTGTTAAAAGCGCTGCATAAAATTCAAAGAGCGCATTCATACGATTGGTTTTTTCGATTTCCATAACTTTTATTATACCAAAAAATAGCCTAATCTACCACACTAGGAAGCCGATCTAGAAAGATAGATAGCTAAATTTGAAAAAGACAAGAGACTAACCCCAAGTAATTTCCAATTGATAGCTGGCAAAGGGTTGTCCCTCTTGATTTTGTAGTTGATAGTCTAAATAGATCTTTTGTCCATCCACTTGATAACGATTCGTTTGGATAATAAACTCCTGCATCCCCATAGGTGTGGGAATATAGGCTAAACTATCACTATCCTTTAAAAAGCGCATAATGGTCTTGGGATTGGAAAAACGGCTCATCACCAGTTCTTGACCATGGAATTTAATGACTACTTTTTCCTTTTCCTCATTGTAGAAAAGCAAATAGCGATAATCTCCCTTTTCATACACTTCAACATCATAGAGTTGGTCAATCACTTCCAACTGTTCATCAAATTGAATCGTATTTCGCATCCGAATATTCACATCAGGTCCTCTTTCTTCTCTCTTGTCCTACTATTTTACCAAAAAGAGCAGGATTTTGCTATAATGGTCATATGAACGAAAAAGTATTCCGTGACCCAGTTCACAACTACATCCATGTCAATAATCAGATCATCTATGACTTGATTAATACAAAAGAATTTCATCGTTTGCGTCGCATCAAACAACTGGGGACTTCCAGTTATACCTTCCACGGAGGAGAACACAGTCGCTTCTCTCACTGTCTAGGAGTCTATGAGATTGCACGACGCATCACAGAGATTTTTGAAGAAAAATATCCTGAAGAATGGAATCCTGCTGAATCACTCCTCACCATGACCGCTGCGCTCCTCCATGACCTTGGGCATGGCGCCTACTCCCATACTTTTGAACATCTCTTTGATACAGACCATGAAGCCATCACTCAGGAGATTATTCAAAGTCCTGAGACGGAGATTCACCAAGTCCTGCTACAAGTAGCGCCAGATTTTCCAGAAAAGGTTGCCAGTGTCATCGACCATACCTATTCTAACAAGCAGGTCGTGCAACTCATTTCTAGTCAGATCGATGCGGATCGCATGGACTATCTCTTGCGCGACTCCTATTTTACAGGAGCATCCTATGGGGAATTTGACCTGACTCGCATCCTCCGAGTCATTCGTCCTATCGAAAATGGAATTGCCTTTCAGCGAAATGGCATGCATGCCATCGAAGACTACGTCCTTAGTCGTTACCAGATGTATATGCAGGTTTATTTCCACCCTGCAACACGCGCCATGGAAGTTCTCCTACAAAATCTTCTCAAACGCGCCAAGGAACTCTATTCCGAGCACAAAGATTTCTTTGCACGAACTTCTCCATACCTCCTGCCTTTCTTTGAAAAAAAAGTGACCTTGTCTGACTATCTGGCTCTGGATGATGGTGTGATGAATACTTACTTCCAGCTTTGGATGACCAGTCCTGACAAGATTCTTGCAGATTTATCGCAACGCTTTGTCAACCGCAAGGTCTTTAAATCAATCACCTTTTCGCAAGAGGACCAAGACAAACTTGCTAGCATGAGAAAATTGGTTGAGGATATCGGCTTTGATCCCAACTACTATACTGCCATTCATAAGAACTTTGACCTCCCTTATGATATCTATCGTCCCGAATCTGAAAATCCGCGGACACAGATTGAGATTTTACAAAAAAATGGAGAACTGGCAGAACTCTCTAGCCTGTCTCCCATCGTCCAATCCCTTGCTGGTAGTCGCCACGGAGATAATCGTTTCTATTTTCCGAAAGAAATGTTGGACCAAAACAGCATCTTCGCAAGCATTACCCAGCAATTTTTACACTTGATTGAGAACGATCATTTTACCCCAAATAAAAACTAGAAGAGGAAATTTATGAGTATTAAACTAATCGCCGTCGATATTGACGGAACCCTAGTCAACAGCCAAAAGGAAATCACTCCTGAAGTCTTTTCTGCCATCCAAGATGCCAAAGAAGCTGGTGTCAAGGTCGTGATTGCAACTGGCCGCCCTATCGCAGGTGTTGCCAAACTTCTGGACGACTTGCAGTTGAGAGATGAAGGTGACTATGTCGTGACCTTCAACGGTGCCCTTGTCCAAGAAACTGCTACAGGTCATGAGATTATCAGCGAATCCTTGACCTATGAGAATTATCTGGATATGGAATTCCTCAGTCGTAAACTCGGTGTCCACATGCATGCCATTACCAAGGACGGTATCTACACTGCCAATCGTAATATCGGAAAATACACAGTGCACGAATCAACCCTCGTCAGCATGCCCATCTTCTACCGCACACCTGAAGAAATGGCTGACAAGGAAATCGTCAAGTGTATGTTCATCGATGAACCTGATATTCTCGATGCTGCCATTGAAAAAATTCCAGCAGAATTTTACGAACGCTACTCCATCAACAAATCGGCTCCTTTCTATCTCGAACTCCTTAAAAAGAATGTGGATAAGGGTTCAGCTATTACTCACCTAGCTGAAAAACTTGGATTGACCAAAGATGAAACCATGGCTATCGGGGACGAAGAAAATGACCGTGCCATGCTAGAAGTCGTTGGTAACCCTGTTGTCATGGAAAATGGAAATCCAGAAATCAAAAAAATCGCCAAATACATCACTAAAACAAATGACGAATCCGGCGTTGCCCATGCTATTCGTACGTGGGTACTGTAAAAGGAAAGAATAGACGAAAACCGCTCAGCCGAGCGGTTTTTGATGTCTAATTACTGCCCCCTGCAGGAATCGAACCTGCAACTACTCCTTAGGAGGGAGTTGTTATATCCATTGAACTAAGGGAGCTAGATAAAAACTCTGCTGAAAAAGCAGAGTTTTTTAGTCGAATTAACGACGGATTTCTTTGATACGAGCTGCTTTACCTTGAAGAGCACGCAAGTAGTACAATTTCGCACGACGTACTTTACCGTAACGAACAACTTCGATTTTTTCAACACGTGGAGTGTGGATTGGGAAGATACGTTCAACACCTACACCGTTAGAGATTTTACGAACTGTGTAGTTTTCTGAGATGCCAGCACCTTTACGTGCGATAACAACACCTTCAAAAATCTGGATACGTTCACGGTTACCTTCGACAACTTTCGCGTGTACACGAACAGTGTCACCAGGACGGAATGATGGGATATCAGTACGAAGTTGACCTTCAGTCAAGCTTTGGATTAATGGATTCATTTTATTCTCCTATCTTTGTCAATCTTGAGGAATCTTCCTCAGCGGATAAACTGTATTTTTGTGCGTCCATTACACACAAGATACAGTTTACCAAATTTCCACAAAAAAGTAAAGAAATTTATAGCAGAATTCCTAAAAAAATCGCAATCAAACCACCTAGGTAGGTCAAAGCTAAATAAGAATAAAATACCTTCTTAACGCTTAACAATCTTTGGAGTTCGTCATTCAAGGTCGAAAAAGTTGTCAAACCTCCACAAAATCCTGTCGCCAGAATAGCATACACTTCCTTAGACTCCACATGATTGTAGAGCAAGCCAATCAAAAAACAACCTAGAAGATTGGCTATGAGCGTTCCGAGTGGCAATTTAGAAGCTTGATTATATCGGGAAAAGAAATTGCGTACTAGGGCTCCGAAGCCACAAGCAATTGCAAGATAAATGATTACCATTTCTTCCTCCCCAAATAGCAAGCCAAAAGCAAACCTCCACCGATGCTCAAAAGCAAATACAGGACCAAACTAAGATAACGCCCTGTATCAAGCAGTTTTACAGCATCAAGCATGAGACTAGAAAAGGTTGTTAAACCTCCGCAAAAACCCGTCCCCAGTGCTAAAACCAAGCCCTTACTAGTCCCCTTATAGACCAAATATCCCTTGACAAGATAAACCAAGCAGAAAATTCCCAGATAGTTGACAAGTAGGGTACCCCAAGGAAAGTCTGGACTGGCTGGTAACCAAGTGGAAACTAGATAGCGGACAAGTCCACCCACCATGGCAGCTAGAAAAATCCCTAGCGTATAAAATTGTTCTTTTTTCATTTGATGTTTTGATCCTGATAATCACGTGAACGTTTGAGTATGTCCGAAAAAGTCGCGACGATAGTCTCCTGATAGCGCTTGTCCTCTACACGACTTCTAACCTTTTCAAAAATAACTTCTTCTCTCTTAGTATCCAAAATCGGCTTACCTGAAGCTTTCTTATAGGCAACTACATCCTCAACCAAATGCATTCGTTCTTCTAACAGTTTGACAATTTGGTCGTCGATTTGATCAATTTCTTGACGAATAATATCTAAATCCATACAGTCTCCTCCTTTATTTGAATTATTGTATCAAAAAGCGTATAAATAGGCTAGTAAAATCCCAACACATGATAAGAAAAATGCACTGATTGATTACATCAGCGCACTCTTATGCTTATCCTACCTTAGCAGCCAATTCTTCTGCAAATTGTTCCAAGCGTTCAATATCTTCTTCTTCGGCAGAAAGATCAACTTTGACACATTCTGAACCTTTTTCTGCTCCTGTTGACACAAAAACACGGTCAAAGTCATCAACAGCCTTACAGAATTCATCGTAGAAGGTATCTCCTGAACCAACCACTCCGTAGATTTTGCCGTTCAAGTTGAGGTCTGCTAAGTCTTCGTAGAAGTCCATCATCTCATCTGGCAATTCTCCATCACCGTAAGTATAGGTCGCAACGATAGCGATGTCTGCTTCCAAGAAGTCTGAAGCGTCAACAGTTGTACATTCATCAACATCGACATCCAAGCCCAAGTCACGTAATTTGTCTGCTACAATATCTGCAATTTCTTCGGTATTACCGGTCATACTGGCAAATACAATTTTTGCTAATGCCATATCGTCCTCCTCAATTTATCTTTCTCCATTATATCACATCTTTTTCATTTTAAAAATAAAAATTCTTGTGCTACAATGAAATGAGAAAGAATTGAGGTTATTTATGGACATTTGCCATCAAATTTTAGAAAAAATCAAAGAATACGACACGATTATCATTCACCGCCATATGAAACCAGACCCAGATGCCTTGGGAAGTCAGGTTGGATTGAAAGCCTTGCTGGAACATCATTTCCCAGAAAAAACCATCAAAGCCGTTGGTTTTGATGAACCAACTCTTACTTGGATGTCTGAGATGGATCTTGTTGAAGATAGTGTCTACCAGGGCGCACTTGTCATCGTCTGTGATACGGCGAATACTGCTCGTATCGATGATAAGCGCTATAGTCTAGGTGATTTTCTCATTAAGATTGACCACCATCCAAATGATGATGTATACGGTGACCTATCTTGGGTGGATACTAGTTCAAGCAGTGCTAGCGAGATGATTACCCTATTTGCAGAAACAACTCAACTGTCCTTGTCAGATCGCGCTGCTGAGTTGCTCTTTGCAGGAATTGTTGGTGATACAGGTCGCTTCCTCTACCCTTCTACCACTGCACGGACTCTTCGCCTGGCTGCCTATCTGAGAGAACATAACTTTGACTTTGCAGCTCTCACTCGCAAAATGGACACTATGAGCTACAAAATTGCAAAACTTCAAGGCTACATCTACGACCATCTGGAAGTGGATGAAAATGGTGCGGCGCGTGTTATCCTGAGTCAGAGAATCTTAAAACAATTCAATGTCACCGATGCTGAAACTGCCGCTATTGTAGGAGCTCCTGGTCGGATTGACAGCGTCAGTCTCTGGGGAATTTTTGTGGAGCAGGCTGATGGCCACTACCGTGTCCGCTTACGCAGTAAAATACATCCTATCAATGAAATCGCCAAGGAACATGATGGTGGAGGTCACCCTCTAGCAAGTGGTGCTAATTCCTATAGCCTAGAAGAAAACGAAATCATCTACCAAAAGTTAAAAAACTTGCTTAAAAACTGATAAAATACTTGCCAAACTTTTCAGAATCTGATAGACTAGTATGGTAACAATCTATGGCTCGCAAAGAGACCATGGCAGAAAGGAAATATTGCAAAATGAAAAAAGATATCCATCCAGAATATCGCCCAGTTGTCTTCATGGACACAACTACTGGTTACCAATTCCTTAGCGGTTCAACAAAACGCTCTAACGAAACAGTTGAGTTCGAAGGCGAAACTTACCCATTGATCCGTGTGGAAATTTCATCAGACTCACACCCATTCTACACTGGACGTCAAAAGTTCACTCAAGCAGATGGACGCGTGGATCGTTTCAACAAAAAATACGGTCTCAAATAATGATAAAAAGAACAGTTTCGGCTGTTCTTTTTTTTGTTTCTTGCAATTAACTGCTGTTTTCATATTCCAGACTCAAAAAAACTTTGCACTCTAGCTAGCCACACAATGGTTTCCATAGTATAGAGTTTTTTCTTGCCTAAAAAATATAAAAGATATATACTAGCTATATATCGTATAGATTGGAGATATATCATGGCTACATCACTTACTAAGCAATACAATTTTAAAATCAACGAGTCATCAATGGAACAAGCTAGAGCTATCATCAAGGAAAAAGGAATGACTATGACGGATGCTATTAGTCTTTTTATCGAGCAGATTGTTCTCGAACAGGATTTGCCAATAAAAACTGCAGAAGATTTACACCGTGAACGATTGATTCAGGAGCTACAAGCCCAATCTGAACGCGCCTTAAGAGAATATGAATCCGGACAAGGAACTTCCCTAGATGACATGAGGCTACGATATGATTTATAAAGTGATTCTATCTACTGAAGTGAGTCAGGCAATTGACAGTATCCATAACTACATCAGCACTGTTCTTTTATCACCCCAGTCGGCTAAGAATACTGTAGCCAAAATTTTAGACGGCTTAAAAAGTTTAGAAACTTTTCCTGAAGCTGGCTTTGATGCAGATGAAAAAATAGGACTAAAAATCAACAGTAAGTACCCTACGCGAGGAAAAATTATAGGTCAGTATATCTTGCTTTACTTTATCGACCAAACTCAAAGGACTGTTTTTCTTTCCCACTTATTCCACACCAAAAGTGACTATGTTACCTTGCTCCAAAGCAAAAATAACAAAAACTCAAAATCATCATTTTAATGTCCACCACTCTCTTAATAACCTTGTACTTATAAGGAACACAGTCTTCATTTTAACTAAAAAATAAAAAAACTTTGCACTCTAGCTAGCCACACAATGGCTTCCAGAGTACAAAGTTTTTTATTAGACAAGGTTTAGTCTTCCTTATCTTGATTTTCAGCTCCTTTAACTGCTTTTTTAAATTCAGATAGCATTTTACCGATTGACTCGCCTAGTTCAGGCAATCGTTTTGGTCCAAATATCAAGAGAGCTCCTAAAACGATGATAATCAATCCTGGTGCTCCAATATCACGTAAGATTCCCATTCCTCTCTCCTTTCTGCTTGCGTTTCATAATGTGTTTGCTAATAGCAATACTTAATTCATAGAGTAATATCAAGGGGGCAGTCATTGCCAAATCGCTGACAAAGTCAGCTGGTGTTAAGATGACTGCGAGTACCAATAAGATAAAATAGGCATATCGGCGATAAGCAGTCAATATTTCTGGTCCAATAAGTCCAATCGACGTCAAAAAGGCAATGATAACTGGCAATTCAAAAATCAGAGCCAAAGGCAAGGTCGTTTGAAAAACAAAGGACAGATAATTTTGAGCTGTTAACTGCGTTTCAAATAGTCCTTCTCCTAGCCCTAATAAAACCTGAAGTAAGGCTGGTGTTACAAAGTAAAAACCAAAAGCCAGTCCAACTAGAAAACAAAGGAAACTAGCTGGAATATAGGCAAAAATCGCTCTAGCTTCTTCCTTCTTTAAACCGGGTTTGATGAAAGACCAAATATGATACACCGTGTAAGGCAAGGTGATGGTAAAAGCCATCAGACTAGCCAAACGTATGTAAATCCATAAAATATCATTAGGGCCTAAAACAATCAACTTTTGCTGAAAAGCTTGGGTCACATACTGGTAAATCTGGTCTGCAAACAGCAGAGAAACACAGAATACCAAAAAGAAACAAATGACTACTGCCAATAATCTCTTTCTAAATTCTACCAGATGTTCAACGATTGTCAATTCTTTTCTATCCATTTATTCTTCACCCTGTCTAAAAGTGACAATCAAGACAATAATGACAAAGATTAGCTGACTGGTCAAGCCTTCCCAACTTGGATAAATTCCAAGCAGGTCAATTGTTGGAAAGCCTGTCACTAAGTGATTTGGTGCCATATTGGTCAACTGAAGAGCATGGACACTAACCCCCAGCATCTTAAAGGCTAGAGCATAAATCATCCAAGTTAGGATAAAGAAGACCTTATGAGGCAGGAAGAATTGACTGGCTTTATTCATCACGATGGCAATAATTACCAGAACCAGCAAGGCAAGTGAAATTCCCAAGACAAATTCAAAGTTGGAAATCCTTGGTAAAATCCCAACATAAAAGAGAATGGTTTCTGCTCCCTCACGGAAAACAGCTAGAAAACTGAGAGAAAACATGGAAATAAAGGAGCCCGTTTTAGTCACTGTTTCCATTTGTGACTCCATAAATGCATTCCATTTTTTGACAGAAGATTTGCTGTGGAGCCAGATTCCAATTAAAATCATCATAGCTACTGCAAAAATCCCAACTGCACCTTCGATGATTTCACGATTGGAGCCTGATGTGACTGCTGGAAAGGCAATTTGCAGGATGAAAGCAATGACCAGACTGGCCATGATTCCAGTGATAGCACCACCATAAACCCACTTGAGCCCTTTTCGCATCTTGGCTGCTTTCAAGGTTGTAACCAAGGCCATAACAATTAAGAGAGCCTCTACACCTTCTCTCAAGAGAATGAGCATGGCATCAAAGGCATTGTAACGTGCGCTAGTATCAATCTGTGATAAATCTGCAATCAGTTTTTCTAATTTTTCTTGGTAATCCTTCTCACTTCCCTTGACCATAATCACAGGGCTTTCGCTTTCCACTCGAGTATAGAGGGAAGGATTGGTCGTGCTAACAGAACCTTCAATTGTTGGCCAGATAGTAATAAATTCCTTCATACTGGCTGCTCCTGATGATTGGTCGCCAGCTTGGAATTGTTCTAGAGCCTTTTTCAAAAGGGCAATACCATCTTTAAGACTCAAATCAGAAGATGCTTCTGCAACTTCTTTTCCGCTTACAAAATCATCAATAGCCTTTTTTAAGTCCTCAAAGGAAGTCTGGATTGAGTTAAAATCCGTAGGCTCAGTTTCCATGCTACTACGTAGGAAGGAAATAGCTGTCTCAACACGTCCATAATGGGCCGTACTATTGTCACGAACCACACTTTCATTGATGGTCCAAGTGGAATTCATTTTCTTAAAAGCTTCTCGGACCTTTTCCAAATCTTTGGAGGCAATGGCCTGCTCCAAAACTTCAAAACGAGGACTTAGACGGTTGACCAATTTTCCCTTTTCCGCATCTAAGTCAACAGGATTTTGTTCTTTTTCAAAGGCTAATAAGGCTGAAGAAAGTTCGGTGAGTTTGTCTTCAGTAATCTCTCCTGATTGTGCTAACTTTTCCTTGACGACTTTACCAGCCTCAGAATTGCTGTCTTCTACTCTTTCGAAGTCTGATGCCATCTCCTGAACGAGTTTCTGGGCCTCAGACTGATTGCCATTTTTGACCTCTTTAGAAGCATCTGTGATTTTAACAAAGTAAGAACTCAGACTCTCTTGGGCAACCACTGGTGAAAAGATTAAAAATGACAGGGCTAAAACCAATAACCAGCTTCTAGCCTTCCAATAATTTCTGACCAATGTAGCCTCCTTTCTCCACACCACCAAAGCAAGCAAAGAGTCCACTACCGATGTGAGTAATGTATTCATTCATCTTATCTGTAGCACCTAGATTGGTTTGAATCTTAACAAAGTTATCTGGATCCTTCTGGAAAGAAATGAAGAGCAAACCCGTATCGAACTGACCAGTCTTTTCATCAATCCCATCAGAGTAAGAATAAGAACGACGCAAAAGGGGTTTGTCCACTTCCTTAGCCAAACGAACATGCGAATCATCAGGTAAGAGACTCAAATCCACTTCATCAAACTCATTCTTCTTACCAAAGGGAGCACCACTTTCTTTGTAACGGCCAAAGGTATTTTCTTGTTCTTCAAGACTAGTACGGTCCCAAGTCTCTAAAAACATCTGAATCCGACGAACTGCCATATAAGAACCATTTTCCATCCAGTCCTTACTATCAGCCCAGATAACCCGGTCAAAGTCTTGCTCCTTGGTTGGATTTGCTGTTCCATCCTTAAAACCAAAGAGATTACGCGGAGTCTCCATTCGATCCCCGATTGCTGCAAATCCAGACTGACTCCAACGGAGGGTCACGGCATTTCTCCCCTTACGGATAAGATTGCGAATAGCATGAAAGGCAACCTGCTCATCATCGGCACAAGCCTGAATGACAATATCCCCACCAGTATATTTTTCACGCAATTGCTCTTTAGGGAATGGCGGTAAATCTCTGAACACTTGAGGACGCTTGTTTTCTAAGTTCATCTTTTTCAAGAAACTTGCAGACACACCAAAAGTCAGCGTCAAACGATGAGGATTAAGCCCGACTGTCTCTCCAGTATCGCTAGGAGGCAAGAGAGCATTATGGCCATCTTTTTTAACCAATTCTCCCTCAACCAACTTGGCACTATAATCCGTCCAATCCTTGAACAACTGGATAATCTTATCCTTATCCGTCGTATGCAAGTCCAAGACAACAAAATAAATATTCTTTTGCATGGGCGTACTAATCCCAGCTTGATGCTTGCCATAAAAAGCAATTTTTTCATTTCCGTACGAGATTTTTTCCTGAGTCCCAAGCTTAGGTGCGAAAAAAGCAGAAGCACCAGAGAGTCCTAGCGCTAAACCAGCCCCTCCAATGCCTGCTTTTTTTAGAAATTCTCGACGGTCCATTTTCTTTTCAAAAAACTTTTCGTCTTTTTCAGTCATAACTCTTATTCTCCACTAAGAAATTTACCCATTTGTGATAGAGGTTCACCAAGTTTTGTCACCGCTTCTGACAATTCTTTGGTATCTTCTTTTGTCAAATCTGTATAGAGTTTGTAGTGTTCCTTGTCTGTCATATGTTTGTCCAGCAAACTATTAACAGACTTGAAATCTGCTTCCAATTCTTTGACTAGGTTAGCATCTGATTTTTCAAGTAAAGGTTTAAAGAGTTGGAAAATCTTCTCAGCACCCTCGATATTGGCACGGAAGTCATACAAGTCTGTATGAGAATAAATTTCCTCTTCACCTGTAATCTTGCTTGTTGCCACTTCGTTAAGCAAGTCAACTGCTCCTGTCAACATGACCTTGTAGTCCACATCAACAGTTGCAATCTTGGCTTTCAATTCTTTGATATCATTGACCAACTGATCGCCATAACTTTCAGTTCCTTTAGTTGTATTGTCTTCCCAAAGGATACGCTCGATACGGTGGAAACCTGACCAACCTTCTTCTGTCTTGTTTTCGTCCATATAGTCTGCCAAACGGAAGTCAATCTTGACATCTGACTCACCAAAACTCTCAGCAATCGGTTCTGAACGCTCATAAGACATACGAATCAGTGGATAAACCTTCTTAGCCTCTTCTAACTTGCCTTCTTTCAACAGTTTGACAAAGCCTTCCGTATCTGTCAACAGTTTATCGATTTGCTCTTGCACAAAAGTCTTATAGTCAGCTGTGGCCTTATCAAGCATTTTTTGCTTGTCTTCAGACAAGGCTGTCACCTTAGAGGAATCACTTGTGTTGCTTTGCTTAGATTGATTATTAGCACAAGCAGTCAATAGCAAGGCTGAAGATAAAAGGACAAAACCTAGTTTTTTCATTGTATACTCCTATTGGTTCAGGCTCCCTGAATTAATTTTACGTTTCATTATATCATGTTTTCACTCATTTTTCAATAAATTTTCAGACAATTTAATGTTTTAAATTTAAACTAATATTAGACTTTTAACCTCAAAATTGATAAAATAGGAAAGAAAATAATTGTAAAAGGAAACAGTAAATCACCATGATGAACATGCAAAATATGATGCGTCAAGCACAGAAACTTCAAAAACAAATGGAACAAAGCCAAGCAGAACTTGCTGCTATGCAATTTGTTGGCAAATCTGCTCAAGACCTTGTCCAAGCGACCTTAACTGGCGATAAGAAAGTTGTCAGCATTGACTTCAATCCAGCTGTCGTTGACCCAGAAGACCTTGAAACACTTTCAGATATGACTGTTCAAGCTATCAACTCTGCTCTTGAACAAATCGATGAAACTACCAAGAAAAAACTAGGTGCTTTCGCCGGGAAATTGCCATTCTAATAAAAAAGGCTCTAAAATATTTATAGTGGGCAAATCCCTTATAGATATTATGGAGCCTATTTTGATGTAGAAAAAGTCCCATAAAATCTATAATGAAAAGCGATCAAACAATCATTAGAAAGAATCCTATGGAACAATTACATTTTATCACAACTGCTTGATATTGAAAACTTTTTTCTCATACTAAGTCCTAAACACTAAAATCATTCTTAATCTTTTTTACCATTTGTTATTATATTCCTAAATTCCGGCTAGAACAGTCCACCAGACTGTTCTACTTCAATACTTAAGGCAAGTTGTAAGTCATGCCAAACCATGAAGCAATTTAATCAAAAATTTCATGAGTACATGATCATCAACCTCTACTAACAGCATAGCAGTAAACTATTGTATCACCTACTTTTTGTATGCGCTTAACTACTAAAGAGATTATAGGGACACTCTTGAGTTACCAAGAAGAATCAAAGCAACACTATAATCTCTTACATTTTTACTTCTAAAGTAAGGTTTTGCGTACTCATTGAGAAGAATATAGAGCTAGTTCTTCCTCGCTTTCAGGCTGAGTCTGGGACAAAAGTCTAACATTAAATATAAAAAGCGAACAAAACGAGTTATCTGACACTCAGAATTCTGTCTTGTTCGCTTTTCTGTCTAATCTATCGATTTTAAAAATTGATAATAAAGAATTCCTAAAATCAAAATCTTGTTATCCCAGCCTCATAATCACCGCCCTTCAATTACCTTGTTCCAACATAAAATTAGGAGAGAATAATAATCTTATCCAATGCAATACCTTTGATTTTCGAAACTTTGACAACTTCAAAAAACAGATTTTTACAATTCGCAATATCAAAAAAGAAAGGACAAAATTTGCCCCTTCTAGATCTTATCTTTGCTTCAATCCATTACAATGGATAGAGAACTCAATTTCTTATAGGTAAAGGAATTTGAAGATAGCTACTGCTGCAATTGCTGCTGCGATAGGTGCTACTACTGGTACCCAAGAATACCACCATTTTGAATCACCTTTGTGCTCACCAAGAACTGATTTTGGAAGGAAAGCATGAAGGAGACGTGGACCAAAGTCACGGGCTGGGTTCAAGGCAGGTCCTGTAGGTCCACCAAGTGATGTTACTAAGGCCATAACGAGGAAACCAAGTGCCAAGTGAGCAATTCCAAGACCTGATGTCATAAATGGCGCTACTTGTTCTTTAGCTTGATCAAGTGCTGCTGTCACTTGTTCTTGAGGAATTGTTTGACCTTGAGTAGTTGCTTGAGCAACTTGAGAATTGATAGCCGCTTGCGCTTTTGACACTAGTTCAGCACCAAAGAAGTTTTTAGTTAAACCAAGCGCTGCAAAGAAAAGAACAAATGAACCAACAAACTCGTTTACAAAACCATTAACAGTTGCTGCAAAGCGTGATTCTTTTGAACCATTATCCAAACTTGAAATTGTTGAGAAAGTACCCAAGATGTTGTTTGGATTTTCAGTTTTCAAGTAGTATGGGCGATGTGTTGCCACAACCAAGGCTTGGCCAAAGATAGCACCCAAAACTTGTGCGATGATATAAGGCGCAACTTGTGCCCAAGGGAATAGACCGCTGACTGCAAGTCCAAGAGTGAAGGCTGGGTTGATGTGGTTTCCAGATACGTTACCAAACATCAAAGCAGGAATCATAACCCCCATACCATAACCAACAGCGATAACGATCCAGCCACTTTGGTAACCTTTCGTACCTTTAAGTTCAACGTTGGCAACTGCACCATTTCCAAGAATGATCAAAAGAGCAGTAGCCAAAAATTCAGTGGCATATTTAATTGCCCATGTGAAATCCATTTGATAGATTCTCCTTAAAATTTTTTAGACAATCATTATTCTATCAATTTTTACATCTTTTAGCAACTACTTTCCTGAAAGATTATGACAGAAAACGATTCCAAATCTTATAAACTAATCTTTGTTTTCAATATATTCCCAATTCATTAGGTTATCTGTGCTAGTCTGATGCTTTTAAGTCAATTCCTTCTGATACATGGTATAGGGAATAAGCAGTATCTTTCACCATTCACAAATAAAAACATAGTTTTATTCGCTACCATAACCTGCATCGAGCACGATATATTGAAATCAGTGTGAAGCATGCTAAAGTTTGAATGGTTTGGAAGAAGAACTTCAAAGTGTGAATGTCTGTTAGATTTTGAAAGATATCAAAATAAAGGACATACTTGCCATTAGTAACTCCTTAGACATTATATCCTGCCTTGAACTGACTACTTTATATATTGTATTACTTCGTCCTCACAAAAATGTAGTTTATTGAAACTAGAGTAGTGCACTATGACTACTAAAAGATTTTTAGAAATTCATTTATCTTCCTAATAGATTTGTTTATATATTATTTCAACATATTATACGCTAAAAGTCAAAAGCGGTTAGAAAAACTCTATTTCATGAGAAAACGCAACAAACCTTCCCACAATAAAACGCATAATATCAAGTTTTTTTGAACTGCACCTGATATCATGCGTTTTCTGTTCTTAAAATATTTCTTTCTCAGTCTCTTCTTGTTACAAGTTCATCTTCAAAGCCCTTGATTTTGAGTAAACCTAGAATCAAATTTTACCCAACTGAACCTTCCATTTCATAGCTAATCAAGCGGTTCAGCTCAACGGCGTATTCCATTGGAAGTTCTTTCGTGAAGGGCTCCACAAATCCCATAACAATCATCTCTGTTGCCTCTGATTCTGACAAACCACGGCTCATGAGGTAATAGAGTTGTTCTTCTGAAATCTTAGAAACCTTGGCTTCGTGTTCCAAAGCCACTTGCGAGTTGTGGATTTCATTAAATGGAATAGTATCTGACGCTGACAAGTCATCCATAATAATGGTGTCACACTCGATGTGTGAGACAGATTTCTTAGAGTTTTTGTTAAAGGTTACTTGTCCACGGTAGTCAACCTTCCCTCCGCCTTTAGCGATGGATTTAGACACGATAGATGAGCTAGTATGTGGAGCATTGTGGATCATCTTAGCACCAGTATCCTGATGTTGCCCTGCATTGGCAAAGGCAATAGAAAGCATAGTCCCACGCGCCCCTTCTCCATCTAGGTAAACAGATGGGTATTTCATAGTCGTTTTGGCACCCAAGTTTCCATCAATCCACTCAACCGTCGCATCTTTCAAGGCTTTGGCACGTTTTGTTACCAAGTTATAAACGTTGTCAGACCAGTTTTGGATGGTTGTATAACGCATATAAGCTCCATCCAAAGCAAAGATTTCTACAATAGCAGCGTGCAGGCTATTGCTTGAATATGTTGGTGCTGTACATCCTTCTACGTAGTGGACACTCGCTCCCTCGTCAACGATAATCAAGGTACGTTCAAACTGACCAGTATTTTCGTTGTTGATACGGAAGTAAGTTTGAAGTGGGATATCTACCTTGACCCCTTTTGGTACGTAAATAAAGGTTCCACCAGACCATACTGCTGAGTTGAGTGCAGCCAACTTGTTATCTGTTGGCGGTACCAACTTGGCAAAGTATTGTTTAAACAAGTCTGGGTATTCCTTGAGGGCAGAATCTGTATCTGTAAAGATAATCCCCAATTTCTGGAACTCTTCCTTCATGTTGTGGTAAACCACTTCTGACTCGTACTGGGCAGAGGCCCCTGCTAGATAGGCACGTTCAGCTTCTGGAATACCGATACGTTCAAAGGTTTCTTTGATTTTTTCAGGAACGTCATCCCAAGAACGGGCAGGTTTATCAGATGGTTTTTGATAGTAAATCAAGTCATCAAAGTCAATCTCTGACAAGTCCGCTCCCCAAGTTTGCATAGGCATTTTTTTGAAGGTTTCATAAGACTTCAAACGGAATTCTAACATCCACTCAGGTTCTCCCTTAGCAGCTGATAGTTCACGAATGACATCTTCGTTCAATCCTTTTCCTGTCGATAGGACAGGCTCTACATCGTCATGGAAACCAAATTTATATTCACCAAGATCAATTGGTTTTGGTTCTACTCTTTCTTCAGCCATAATATCCTTTCTTTCATTCTTCATTTCTAATAGTTCATAAGACAAAAGAAACTTGTCTTACTGTTTTTCTTGATCTTCAATTGTTTTCTTAAGGGCGTTCCAAGCCAGAGTTGCACACTTAATCCGTTGTGGAAATTTTGCAACACCTGATAAGAAGGCTGCATCACCTAGTTGATCTTGGCGTTCATCTTTTTGCCCTTGAACCATTTCAGAAAAAATAGTCGCAAGGTCTAAGATTTCTTGCTTGGTCTTGCCCAAAACAGCATCTGTCATCATACTAGCAGAAGCAGTTGAAATCGTGCATCCTGAGTTTAGAAAAGCAATATCTTCCAAACGATCCTCTACATCAAACTTGACAGAGAGGTTGATAACATCGCCACAGGTTGGATTGTTAAGACTGATTTGCTCAGCATCATCCAACTTCCCTTGGTGATGTGGATTTTTCGAATGGTCCGCTACCACTGCCATATAAAGACTATCTAGTTTAGAAAGTGCCATTGAAAAACTCCTTTGTCTTTTGTAAGGCATCGACCAGCTTGTCGCAATCTGCCTTGGTATTGTAGATATAAAAACTTACACGAGCTGTTGCTGGAACATCCAAATACTGGAGCAAGGGTTGCGCACAGTGGTGACCTGCACGAACTGCCACACCTTCATAATCCAGAGCAGTCGCAAGGTCATGCGGATGAAGGTCGCCTAGGTTAAAGGCAATGACACCTGAACGTTGAGCCAAGTCCTGTGAACCGTAAATGGTCAATCCATCGATTGCCTGCAATTTTGGAAATACGTATGCAATCAATTCTTGTTCATGAGCTTCAATGGCATCCATACCAATCTTTTCCAGATACTCCACTGCAGCAGCAAGTCCAATAGCGCCTGCCACATTAGGAGTTCCAGCCTCAAATTTCCAAGGCAATTCCTTCCAACTAGCAGATTGCTCATAGACGAAATCAATCATCTCACCGCCAAATTCTACTGGAGACATTTGTTCCAGATACTTCTCTTTGCCGTAAAGGACACCGATACCAGTCGGACCAGCCATCTTGTGACCTGAAAAGGCGAAGAAGTCTACATCCAAGTCCTGAACATCAATCTTCATATGGGGTGTAGACTGAGCACCATCCACCACCATGATAGCTCCAACTTGGTGGGCCATTTGAGTAATTTCCTTAATTGGATTGACTACTCCAAGAACATTAGAGGCGTGAGCTAGGGAAACAAATTTCACCTTATCAGTCAATTTAACTCGCAAGTCATCCATATCCAGAGCTCCATTCTTGAGATAAACATAGACAAGCTCTGCCCCAGTCTTACGGCAGGCTTCCTGCCAAGGAATAATATTAGAATGGTGTTCCATGATAGAAATCAAGACCTGGTCTCCATCAGTCAGAATTTCCTCAGCAAAGCGTGCCACCCAGTTAAGACTGGTTGTCGTTCCTCTGGTAAAAAGAACTTCCTTTGTAGACCCTGCATTGATAAACTTACGAATGGTTTCACGAGCGGCTTCATAGGATGCTGTCGCACGCTCCGCCAAGGTATGAACACCACGGTGAACATTGGCATTGTCCTGCTCATAGTAACGGTTGATTGTTTCCAGAACTGCTAGTGGTTTTTGTGTCGTCGCAGCATTGTCCAGATAGACCAGAGGTTCATCATTAACAATCTGGTCTAAAATTGGAAAATCCTTGCGAATCGCTTCTACATCTAACATAGGCTTCCCCTTAGCGTTTTGACAATTTTTCTTCAATCGTTGCAATCATTTCATCACGAACTTCCTTGACTGGAATCTCAACGATAACAGATCCAAGGAAACCACGAACAACCAAGCGTTCTGCAGTTGCCTTATCCAAGCCACGACTCATGAGGTAGTACATGTCTTCTGGATCTACCTGACCGATAGAAGCCGCGTGTCCTGCAGTTACGTCATTTTCATCAATCAAAAGAATTGGATTGGCATCTGAACGAGCCTGGTCTGAAAGCATGAGAACACGACTTTCTTGTTGCGCATCTGCTCCTTTAGCACCCTTGATGATGTGGCCAATACCGTTGAAAGTTAAAGTTGCTTTCTCAAGAATAACCCCATGTTGGAGGATATTTCCGATTGAGTTGCAACCATAGTTAGTCACTCGCGTATCAATTCCTTGTACCTGACGACCACTTGAAAGAGCTACGACTTTAAGGTCAGCATGGCTACCATTTCCAATCAAGTCACTATCAAAGTCAGCAACGACATTCCCTTCGTTCATGACACCGATTGCCCAGTCAATGCTTGCATCGTTGCCTAATTTACCACGACGGCTAATATAGGCAGTGACGTTTTCACCTAGACGGTCGATAGCCGCAAATTTCACTTGCGCACCAGAACGAGCAATCACTTCAACTGTGATATTGGCAGTCGCTTTTGCACTGCCTTCACCACGTGACTCCAGACGTTCAAGATAACTTATCTTACTGTTTTTACCAGCAATGATAAGAATATGCTTGTTAAATGGCACGTCGCTATCGCTGTCTTGGTAGAAAATCCCTTCGATTGGTTCAGCAATCTCAACATTATCAGGAATGTAGAGAACAGCACCACTGTTAAAGTAAGCAGTGTGATAAGCTGCCAGCTTGTCATCGTCATACTTAACAGATGACATGAAGAATTCTTCGATCAGCTCTGGAATCTCTTCTAAAGCTGAGTGGAAGTCTGTAAAGACAACACCCTGTTCAGCTAACTCAACTGGAGTTTGCTCAAAAACAGTTTGAGTTCCTACTTGGACCAACTTCAAGTGGTTATCTACAGCTGTGAAATCTGGAACATTTGCTGATGGTTCACTTTCTGTAATCGTTCCATCACCCAGATTCCAACGGTGGAATTTGACACGCTCAATAACTGGTAATTCTAAACTCTCAATCTTATCAAAAGCTTTTTGACGGAGGTCAGCCAACCAACTTGGTTCAGCGTGCATTTCTGAAAAAAGTTTAATATTTTCTTTAGTCATTTACTTCTCCTAAAAGATACCAGGGAATTACAATTCTTCCTTGTAGTCGTAGCCAAGTTCTTCAGCTAGTTTTGCGTATCCTTCACGTTCCAAACGCGCAGCCAATTCTGGACCACCAGAAAGGACAACACGACCTTCCATCATGACGTGTACCACATCAGGTGTGATGTAGTTCAAAAGACGTTGGTAGTGAGTGATAATCATAGCACCAAAACCTTCACCACGCATGGCATTCACACCTTTAGACACAACTTTAAGGGCATCAATATCAAGACCAGAGTCAATCTCGTCCAAAAGGGCAAATGTTGGTTCTAACATCAAGAGTTGAAGAATTTCATTACGCTTTTTCTCACCACCAGAGAAGCCTTCGTTGAGGTAACGCTCTGCCATTTCTTCTTTCATGTTGAGCAATTCCATTTTCTCATCCAGTTTAGTAATAAACTCACGAACTGAAATCTTCTCATCGTCTTCTTTACCAGCATTCATAGCTGCACGAAGAAACTCAGCGTTAGTAATTCCAGGAATTTCTGATGGGTATTGCATTGCAAGGAAAAGTCCCATACGCGCACGCTCGTCCACTTCCAACTCAAGAATGTTTACGCCATCAAACAAAACTTCACCTTTGGTTACTTCATAGTTTGGATTTCCCATGATAGCGGCTGAAAGAGTTGATTTACCAGTACCATTTGGTCCCATGATAGCGGCGATTTCGCCTGTTTTCAGGGTCAGGTTAACCCCTTTTAAAATTTCTTTTCCTTCAATCTCAACGTGAAGATCTTTGATCTCTAATACTGACATGATAGTTCCTTTCTTTTTCAAGGCCTTTACAGTACTTACTAGAAACATACTTGATTTCCCTAGAAAACACGGTAAAAGGTCAATAAATATACTTTTATAGTATAACAAAAAAAAGCCTAAAAGGCTTTGATTTTGTCTAGAAGCTGAGGACTAGTCTTTTCCCTTCAAGTGTTGGTCAATGACATCTACTATTTTCCCCATCAAGTAACTGACTCGAAAATTTCTAAAGAGCAAAATGGCCCAAAAAGCTGCCATAATATAGCGACCAGTCATCCAGGCTTCATTGAAAAAATAGGTCTCAGCAGCTGTAAACAGCGCGATGATAATAAATTGTTGTCTATTCATAAACTTATTGTATCATGAAATCTTTCTTTAGTCTTCCTCTACCTTCACTTTATCAGCCAAAAATTCAAATCCTTCCGGAATCAGACTTTCTTCTGCTTCTTTTTCAGCTTGAGAAGATTTAGCTTTTGCTGAAAAGGCTGCACGCACTTCTTTCCATTCCTCCATAGAAATAGCTAAAATCTCAGGTGAAAAACCTGCTGCTTGACTTAGAATGTTGCCAAACATAGTGTTGAGATTGTCCCGTTTCATGGTTTGACCAGCATTGAAATTAGATTCAAAAGCAAGAATAGCATGGTGTTCATTGGCCGCAACCGGTTGAGAACCAACTAGTAGAGCCTTATCAGGGCCTCCAAGACTTTCAATCACCTCTCCCCAGGCATTCTGCAAGCGAATCAGGTTTTGACGTGCTAAATCAGGATTTTCGACGGCCTCTTGTAGGATAGATTGAACTTTATTGCGATCGACACGATAGACTGTTTTGCCCGCAGCTGGTCGACTAGGAGCTGGACTTGTTGGCTTGGGCACAGTTCCTACATTGGTGAGTTCTTGTTTGAGACGGGCAACTTCCTGTCTCAGCGCAGAAATTTCACTTTCAACTGCCCCTGAAAGAGCTGGCTCCGGCTTAATCTCCGCTAAACGAATGGTCATCATTTCAGCATAGATTTTAGGTTGTAAACTAGACTTAATATCTGCTAAACTAACTGTCGCTAAGCGAATCATTTCAAACAGATTTTCCTGAGGAAGAGCCAAATTTTCTACAAAAACTGGACTATGATGAGTGTTTTCTCCACCTGTTTGAACAATTAACAAGTCTCTTAAATAGTGCAAAAGATCGGTCACAAAACGAGTCATGCTCTTACCATTCTCAAATAGAAGATTTAAGCAAGACAAAGCCTTGGGAACATTCTGTTGAGACAAGGCAGCCACATAATCATCCAAGGCTGATAGACTAATTGTGCCAGTAATTTCTTCAGAGATTGCAGTCGTCAGCTCATTTCCTTGTGTCAAACTCAGGGCTTGATCCAAAATAGATAAGGCGTCTCGCATCCCACCTTCAGCGCGTCTGGCAATGATTTCCACAGCCTCTGGTTCAGAACTGATATTTTCCTTTTCTAAGATATAGTGGATATGTTCCTTAATATCTTGTGTCTTAATTGATTTAAACTCAAAACGTTGGACACGAGATAGAATAGTGGCAGGAATCTTGTGCAATTCAGTAGTAGCTAAAATAAAGACCACATTCTGTGTTGGCTCTTCCAGCGTCTTTAGAAGAGCATTAAAAGCCCCTGTAGACAGCATGTGAACCTCGTCTATGATATAGACCTTGTAGCGGGCAAGGCTAGGGGCGTAGGTTGATTTATCACGGATTTCACGAATTTCATCAACCCCATTATTAGAGGCTGCATCCATTTCAATGACATCTTCTAAACTACCATCCGTCACTGCTTGACAAATATAACAGTTATTACATGGTTCACCACCCACTTGATTAGGACAGTTCATAGCCTTTGCAAAGATCTTAGCCACACTGGTTTTTCCCGTTCCACGAGGACCAGAAAAAAGATAGGCATGACTTATTTTCTCTTGCTCTACTGCTTGTTTAAGAGTCTTAGCCACAACTTCCTGTCCAACCAACTGGGAGAAATTTTGACTTCTATATTTTCGATAAAGTGCTTGATACATTAGGATTTCTCCCCAAACATTGTAAAGTCCCATTCTGTCTTTTCAAGCAAAATAGCGACAAATTGTTCCAAATAATCTCGATCCATAGCATCATAATCATCAATCTCTGAAGAATCCAGATCCAGAACTCCAAGTAATTGACCATTCTTTATCATTGGCACAACAATTTCACTTTTAGCACGACTATCACAAGAAATATAGTTAGGATAGGTCGTCACATCTCCAACCAGAACAGTTTCCTGAAAGCGGGCTGCCTCACCACATACGCCCTTGCCTAGTGCAATACGGATACAGGAAACACCTCCTTGGAAGGGACCTAAAACCAATTCCTCTCCATCGAACAAATAAAAGCCTGCAAATACGGTATTAGGAAAACGTGATTTTAAAAGAGCACTGGCGTTGGAAAGATTAGCCAAAACATTGCTTTCACCTTCCAACAAAAAAGAGAGCTCTTCATTTAACATTTGATAACGTGATTGTTTTTCTGATTCTAACATAGGACTATTATATCAAAAAAGGCTTACAGACAAAAGAAAAATCCCTTGTTTAGAAAACAAAGGATTTTGTGAATTTTCAATTTGATTAAAGTTCGATATCACCGAACAAGTCAGCCATTGAGAATCCTGTTTGTGTTTCTGGAAGTTCGAAATCACGTTTTTCTTGACGTTTTGGACGACGTGGACGAGCAGCACGTTTTTCTTCTTTTTGTCCTTCTTCTTGAGCTGGACGCTCTTCAAGAGCTTTGATAGAAAGTGATACGCGCTCTGCATCTGCGTTAACTTCAAGAACTTTAACTTGAACTTCTTGACCAACTTTAAGAGCTTCTTTTGGATTTTCAATACGTTTGTGTGAAATTTGTGATACGTGAACAAGTCCATCGATACCTGGCAATACTTCAACAAATGCACCGAAGTCAGTCAAACGTTTAACTGTTCCTTCTACTACATCACCTTTAGCCAATTTTTGCTCAACGCCATCCCATGGTCCAGGTGTTGTTGCCTTAAGTGAAAGTGATACACGTCCTTCTTCTTCGTTAAGATCAAGGATTTTCACTTCAATTTCTTCACCAACAGTTACAACTGATTTTGGTGATACGTTACGTTCATGTGACAATTCAGTCAAGTGAACCAATCCGTCAACACCACCAAGGTCGATGAAAGCACCGAAGCTTGTGATACGTGCAACTTTACCAGTTACTACATCACCAACAGCCAATTTACCGAATACTTCAGCGCGAGCTGCTGCTGTAGCTGCTTCAACAACTTCACGACGTGAAAGGATGAAGCGGTTTTCTTTAGCGTCAACTTCTTTGATTTTAGCATCAAATTCTTGACCTACAAAACGCTCAGTGTTACGTACGAAACGAGTATCCAACATTGAAGCTGGGATAAATCCACGAACACCTTCAAATTCTACTGAAAGTCCACCTTTAACGGCACGAGTTCCTTTAACAGTAACAACTTCTTCTTCGCGACCAACAAGTTTGTCCCATGCTTTGCGAGCTTCAAGGCGTTTTTTAGATACAAGGTATGTAACTGTATCAGTATCTTTACCAACTACTTGACGAAGTACAAGAACATCCAATACTTCTCCTACTTTAACAAAGTCATTGATATCTGCATCGCGATCATTTGTCAATTCGCGAAGAGTCAAGACACCTTCAACACCAGTTCCAGAGATTGCAACGTTAGCTTGAGTCGCATCAACTGTCAATACTTCAGCACTAACAACATCACCAGTCTCAACTTGGCTAACGCTATTTAGCAAATCTTCAAATTCGTTCATCTAAAAAATCCTCCAACGATCAAGTTTTTCTTAAACTTGACATACTTATAATTTTTTTCCTAAGCACCCGCAAGGACATGTTCATATCGTTCACGTCTTTCAATTATAAAAATAAAATACCCTAAGATATTTTGCTTTTTATCTTGATCATTACCTAAGAACTGGGGTAGCTGGATTCGAACCAACGCATGAGGGAGTCAAAGTCCCTTGCCTTACCGCTTGGCTATACCCCATTGATGAAATGGAGAGAGAGGGATTCGAACCCCCGAACCCGAAGGAGCGGATTTACAGTCCGCCGCGTTTAGCCTCTTCGCTATCTCTCCTACAATCAACATGGACTATTATATCATGAAAATTTCAAAAAAACAAGACTTATTTTGCTAAATTATAATTTTCAATCAAAATTTCCACAGCTTTTTCCAATTTTTTATAAAAACTATCGACATTCCCATTCTTTATGATGGCAAATTGTCCATCTAATTCGGCAATTTCTCCGATAACTTTTTTACCGATGGTTAACGTATAACCTTCAAAACTGTCTTTTCCTACATTAACTTTGGCATCTGCTACTTGAATTTCGATTTTTTTATCTTTCTTACTCATTTCATACCTCTCTTCACTTTTTCTATTTTACAAGAAAATCCTAAAACTAGCAAGAAAAAACTCTATATCATTCCATGTCTGATATAGAGTCTTCTGCTTTATTTAATGTGTTTTTCTAGTTCTTTTTGGTACTTACCGTTTGATTCCAATTTTTCTTTTTGCCATTTTTTCAGTGCTTCTTCATATTCTTTTGTCGTAACGATATCTTTTTGCAATTTCATTCCTTTAAAGATATATGGGTCACCCTTAATACCAACTTGTGAGTATGGTTTTGAGAATGGCACTACATTACTTACAACTGGAGAACCACCAGATGAGGCTGTCGGCATCAATAATGAACTATCTGTCAACCAAGCTTGAGCCTTGGCATATTTTTCATAGCGCTCTTCAAGATTTGTAGTTTCAGAATCAGCATCATCCAATAATTTCTTATACTGGTCCAAACCAAGTTTCGCTACAACATCCTTATCTTTCCCTTTAGTAATTCCAAGGTGTTTCATGGCAGAACCTGATTTAGGATCCATGATAGTTAAATAAGATGCTGGGTCTTGATAACTTGGAGCCCATCCTGTACTGTTCAAATCATAGTCTTTTTGAGAAGGAACACGCGCTTGTGAAGTGATTGTTTCCTTTTCATTATCTGTCATTTGAAGAACATCGATGACAACATTTTCAGCACCAAGAGTTGATTCGATTGACTGTTTGAAAGAGTTGCTTTGTTGAACGGCGATGGTATCTGTTTGTTCAACTGGGACATCCAAGTGAATTGGGAAAGTGACCCCTTTAGATTCCAAGTCTTTCTTAGCTTTTTCGAAAGCAGCCTTAGCCTTATCAGGGTTGTAGATAGAATCCTTACCGTCGACTAGCTCAACACCCTTCCATTGGTCACCATAGTTCACCAACTCTGCTTGAGCGATTTGCCCCAAGTTCTTACCACCAGCTTGCACAAAGTTGTCAGGAACAAGGCTGTTACGGATAATCTTATCCGCACCGTCTTCACCATTTAGCTGGGCAGCGTAAGAATGGCGATTGAAGGCAAAGTTGATAGCCTGACGAAAGTCCTTATTAAGCATAGCTTCCTTTGTAGAAGTCTTTTGCTCTTCACTTGTTTTCGCAGTTTTATTATATGACTGACGATTTACGTTAAAGGTGAAGTAATAACTACTTGAGTCCTGTGGGCTATAAGTGATTTTATCTCCGTATTGTTCCAAAGTAGAAGCAAAGTTTGAGCTACTTGGGAAGAGACGGGCTGTTGTGTAGGCACCTGAAGAGAAACTACGAATCAAGGATTCCTGGTCTGAACCATCGTAGTAGGTCAATTTAATCTTCTCAATTTTTACCTTTTCTTTATCCCAGTAGTTTGGATTTTTCTCGTATTCAATCAACGATTTAGACGTCAAGGTCTTCAAGATATAAGGACCATTGTAGAGAATCCCAGCTGGAGTAACTGCTCCATAATCTTTACCTGATGCCTTCAAAAACTCTTCATTTACAGGCAACATCGTCGCTGTTGTAACTTTAGAGTTCCAGAAGCTTTCTGGTTTGTTTAGGGTATATTCGACTGTGTAATCATCCAAGGCCTTGACACCAACTGTAGAGAAATCGTTCGTCTCACCAGTCATGTAGGCATCCAAACCCTTGATTGAATTTTGGATGAGAGAGACACCGTCTGACTTACCGTCAGCTACGTGTTTCAATCCTGCTACAAAGTCATGGGCTGTTACTTCTGCATATTCTTCACCTTCTGAAGTGTACCATTTAACCCCTTTACGAAGTTTGTAGGTATAAGTCAACCCATCTTTTGACACAGACCAATCTTCAGCCAAGGAAGGAATAACATTTCCGTACTGGTCGTTTTCCATCAAACCATCAACCACGTTCCCGATGACATCTGTTGTAGATGTACGAGTCGCTATACTATAGTCCAAAGATGCTGGATCTACTGCATAGACATATGAAAATGTTGTCGGTGCATCTGCTTCTTTATCAGCTTTTCCACAAGCTACTAAAAGAGCTGTTGTGCTCAGGACCACTCCTGCTATTAAGAGCCACTTTTTAGATTTCATAAAAAATCTCCTTTAGTTAATTTTAATCTACTTTTACAATCCAGCCTTCTGGCGCTTCAATATCACCAAACTGAATTCCTGTCAATTCATCGTAGAGTTTACGAGTCACAGGACCTACTTCTGTTTCACTATAGAATACATGGAAATCATCACCGTGTTGAATACCTCCAATTGGAGAAATAACCGCCGCTGTACCACAAGCACCTGCCTCTACAAAACGATCCAGGTTATCAATTGGGACATCCCCCTCAATAGGAGTCAAGCCCAAGCGATGTTCTGCCAAATAAAGTAAAGAATACTTGGTAATAGATGGCAAGATAGATGGACTCAATGGTGTTACAAATTCATTGTCCGCTGTAATTCCAAAGAAGTTAGCTGAACCGACTTCTTCAATCTTTGTATGAGTTGAAGGGTCTAAATAAATAACATCTGAGAAATGGCGTGATTTAGCCAATTTCCCTGGCAAGAGACTGGCAGCATAGTTCCCACCAACCTTAGCCGCGCCTGTACCATTTGGAGCAGCACGGTCGTATTCATCCTGAATCAAGAAGTTAGTTGGAACCAAACCACCCTTAAAGTAATTACCAACTGGCATAGCAAAGATGGTGAAAATGTATTCTTCTGCTGGTTTTACCCCGATAATATCTCCAACACCAATCAAAAGTGGACGAAGATAAAGGGTTCCACCTGTTCCATATGGTGGTACGTATTCTTCATTGGCGCGGACAACTGCCTTACAAGCTTCTACAAACATTTCTGTTGGAACTTGTGGCATCAAGAGACGGTCACAAGTACGTTGCAGGCGTTTAGCATTTTCATCAGGACGGAAAAGTTGAATACTACCATCCTTAGTACGATAAGCTTTCAAACCTTCAAATGCTTGTTGGCCATAGTGGAGACTTGGAGAAGACTCTGAAATATGCAAAGTTGCATCCTCTGTAAGCTCTCCTTGATTCCATTGTCCATTTTTAAAATGAGCAATGTAGCGATAAGGTAATTTCATATAGGAAAAACCGAGATTTTCCCAATCAATCGTTACTGTCATATTCCACTCCTTATTCTAAAAACTTATTTCTTTTATTCTACACTATTTTTCTAAAATAGCAAGCATATTTTGTAATTTTCAGAAAATTTCTTCAATAAAAAAATCTAAGGTATCTGTCGTAATGAATCCTATATAAAAATTACATAAAAAACTCAAATTATTCTTCTATATCGTTTGGTGCAATCTGTTAAATAACTGAACTTGTTTTGACATACATAGAATCCATATATAAGATCAGTAAGAGGTCTCAGCAGAGGTGAGTTTTATCTTTATAAATATCAAAAAATCAGCCGAGAATTTAATCTCTGAAGCACAAACTATTCAAAAACCACACAGTGTTTCTTTCAACTTGATAATCATTCAAGACGAAATCACTGTGTGGTCATGATTTTTAAGCTAGTGTTTATTGTTTATTTAGGTTAAAAACTAACTTTTTCATTTAATTTTCTAAATTATTTTGGATTTTCTGATTAGAGAAGATTGTCTATCAAGTCATCGACTTCATCTTTTTCAGCTTGAGGTGTAATCTCAGTGATCATAATTCCAGCCACTGCTCGCTCAACTAAATCCTTAACATCCATCCGTTTTTCATACTGCTCTGCATTCTTAATCTTAGGATTGGTCTTAGGACGGTCAGGTGCAAAAATAGTACAGCAGTCTTCAAAAGGCTGGATAGAAATTTCAAAGGTATCTATTGCCTGAGCGATGTCAATGATTTCCAATTTGTCCATAGTAACTACAGGACGAATGACTGGAGTGCTGGTCACAGCGTTGATAGTCTGCATGCTTTCCAAGGTCTGGCTGGCTACTTGACCAAGACTTTCCCCATTGATGATAACCAAACCATTTCGTACCTCACGGATACGATCAGTAATCCGCATCATAAAACGGCGTGTCAAGGTCATAAGATAGGCTTCTGGAGCTTTAGCCTTGATTTCCTCTTGAATCTCTGTGAAAGGTACTTCGATAAACTGGATATTGCCCCCAAACTTGGTTAATTTACGAGTTAAATCTTGGGCTTTCTTGAGAGCACCTGGACTAGTGTAAGGTGGGCTGGCAAAGTGAACGGCTTCAATATCTACCCCTCGTTTAAGAGCTAGATAACCTGCCACAGGTGAATCAATCCCTCCCGACAACATGAGCATGCCTTTACCAGAACTTCCCACAGGTAATCCTCCTGCTCCACGAAAAGTTTCATAGGAAATATAGGCAGCCTCCTCACGAATCTCCACCTGAAGATTGATATCAGGATTTTTCATCTGAGCTTGTACGTTTGGAATAGCCTCGAAAACAGCACTACCAAGAGTTTGATTGAGTTCACGACTATCAAGTTCAAAGGTGTGGTCGCTACGCTTACCAGTGATTTTAAAGGTCATCCCTTCCTTGTAAGTTTCTTTCATAATCTCTTGGACAGCAGATTTAAGAACTTCCACAGACTTTTCGACTTTATAAACGGGAGAAAAATTTTGAATTCCAAAGACTTGCTTAAGCGATTCTGCTACTGCTGTGTAATCAGCTCCATTGAGGTAAGCATGGGCACGATCACGATCTGCTGTTACTTTTACTTGGGGATAGATAGACAAAACGTCTGAAATATTGTTGCGAAGTTTATTGATGAAACGCATACGATTTTTGTGCTTGGTTGACAATTCTCCGTAACGAATCATAATTTCTGAATACTGCATAAATGCTCCTATCTTACTTTTCTAGTTTGATTGTAAATTAATTTTAACTTGGTCAAAAACTGCTCGACCTGACTCATATCATTTTCAAGGTCTAGGCTAAGACGCACAGCTGACTGGGCCTTGTCTTTATCTACTCCCATGGCAATCAAGGTACCTGCAGGTTTCCCTGCCTTGGATGAACAAGCAGAGGTCGTTGAGATGAAAATATCATAGTCTTCAAAGGCGTGAACGATAACTTCACCACGAACCCCCTTGATTCCAAAAGTCAGGATATGAGGGGCAAAGTCTTCCTCATCTGAAAAGACAAAAATATCTGGATAGTCCAGAAGGGCTTGGCGAATAACAGCTTTCATCTGTCCAGTCTTGCTTGTGAAGAAATCTAGCTTCTCCATAGACAAACGGAGAGCCTTGGCTGTCGCTGCAATCCCTGCTACATTTTCAGTTGTCGAACGATAATCTCGCTCCTGACCACCACCTGTTAAAAGAGGCGTAATCTTCTTGCCAGACTTGATATAGACAAAGCCAACACCTCGAACCCCGTGGAACTTGTGACCAGAGAAGGTCGCAAAATCCACTCTATCAGTCAGATACTTTTCAGTTGGAATCTTGGCAAGCGCCTGAACCGCATCAACGTGGAAGGAAATAGTCGGCTTATCTGCCAAGAGTTCTGAAATAGCCTCAATAGGTTGGATAGAACCGATTTCATTGTTCACAGCCATGACGGAAACGAGGGTCGTATCAGGTCTTATCAAATCAGTTAGAGCTTCAACATCCACAAATCCTTTCTCATCTACCGGAGCAAAATCCACTTCAAATCCTTGACTTTTCAACCAAAGAGCTGATTCCTTGACTGCTGGATGTTCAATGGCTGATACGATGATGTGCTTGCCAAACTGAGCTTTTTCAAAGGCCACCCCCTTAATGACCCAGTTATCCCCTTCTGTTCCACCAGATGTAAAGAAAATTTCATCGCTTTTCTTACCGATTAAATCCGCAATCTGTTGGCGGGAAGCATCTAAAATTCGTGTTGCCTGGTCTCCCAAACGATGGAGACTAGATGGATTTCCTAAAATTTTCGAAGACACCTGCATATAGGTTTCAAGTGCTTCTGGATAAGGCTTAGTCGTCGCCGAATTATCAAAGTAAATCATGTTTTCTCACGCTTTCTAAAATCACTTCCTCTATTGTATCATGAAACGGAGCTTGCGACAAGAAAGGGCAATTCCTCTTTTTTTAAGATTTTTTTAAAGAAATGAGGTATAATAAATTTTAATTAAAGGAGAGAATACATGTCTAATTATCGTAGAACCTCAAAACCAAAAACAGAACACATCAAAAAAGGCTTTACGGTCTTTCAAAAAACCGTTGCGACTATCGGTAGTATCCTTGGCTTGATTACCGCAAGTATCACGATCATGAACGCCTTGGATAATAACAAAAATACTAAAAAAGAACCTACGACAAGCCAGACGACAACAATTGTCAAAGAGATTCAAAAGGAATCCCCTCAAGAAAACACTCATCCCAATAAGGAAAACAACACTACCCAAGAAAAAATACAGCAAGAGGAAACGCCAAAATCTAGCGTCAAGGAAGAAAAAAAAGAAGAGAAGAAAACAGCAGCTCAGGACTCTACTACACCTGCCACGAGTAAACCTGCCGATGAAAATGAAAAACAATCCAATACTCCAACTTCAGAAAATAAAAGCAATCCTCAGTAAGCACTTGATTTAAGAAAAAATTAACTCAAAAATAAAACTACACAGTCTCTCTTTGCCTTGACCACAATCAAGCCAAAGAGAGACTGTGTTTTTGTATAATTGATGTTTTAGAGGGTAGATTCTTGACCAATTTTATGAGATTCATACTCATAAAATTGAAACCTAGCTATGTTGTGATAACTTATTTGTCTCTAACATAAACTTTGCACGCGCCAACAATACTCTCTCATCTGCCCCAAAGGGGGTCAAGAGCCATTTTTCATTTACCTTATATTCGAAATCCTTCTTCATGCAGAAGTTAGTAAGCCTTTTACATCTAACATAAATAGTCTATCTCAACCACTTCATAGATATTAGTTTCTATTTTGTCGTTTTTTGGCTATTTTAGAGGTGGTTTTTTGCTCAACCTCTTTTTGCTTACTAAAAATTAAAGAATTCCATAGCCTGTTTGAAAAGCAATTCAGTATACTCTGGGTCTTCTTGGGCAATGGTAACTTGTTCCTGAATCATTTCCAAGTCATCTGTTATCATGCCATCAGCTCCCAAATGAACAGATTTATCAAAGGACTCTGAACTATTGATAGTCCACACGTACAATTTCTGATCGGTATTCCAAAGCTTGTTGACAAAATTTTCATCCAAGGTAGAATACTCCATGGTGTAACCTGTAGCTTTCGTTCTTGGAAAAATACTATTGTAAGGTAGGATGAAATAAACTGGAATTTGTGAGTCATAGGCTAACACCTGATCAATAACATGGTAGTCTAAGGACTGCATTTGGTGATTATTCCGTTTAATAATATCTCCATATTTGTTCATAAAATGTTTCATCATATCTGGACTATCTTTTCGACTGGTTTTAATTTCAATGAGGAGTTTTTGATGCAATTCATTGGCTTTGTTGAGATAGTCATCAAAACTAGACACCTTGGTGTGATATCCGTTTTCTGAAATATCGAGTTTGGTTAATTCATCTAAGGTTAAATCTTGAGGATTGGCATTGACTCCTGTCAAACTCTTAATATTAGCATCATGCATCATGACAAACTGGCCATCTTTGGTTTCTTGGACATCCATTTCAACTAAGTCTGGTGATAACTGCGCTGTTTTTTCTAAAGATTGAACTGTATTCTGCACACCATTCTTATTGGAGACACCTCTATGAGAAATAACTAAAGGTTTATTGGCAACTGGAGCTTCCAAATAAACATAACCCTCAAGAGCGAAAAAAATACCGGCACAGCCCATCACTCCCCATCTCATCCAGTGATCTTTCTTTCTCCTTGGCGTGATTTCTAGTTCTTCTCCTGTTAAGAAGGAAACGAACTTAATGAGAAAGTAAGTTAAGGCCATATAGTGGAAATTCTTAATCAAGACAAAGTTGATAATTCCCAGAACAAGAGATTCCTTATGGGTCAGACCATCCATCAGTGCCTGACCTGCTAAGATTGGAATCAATAAAAGAATGAAAAATAGGTAGGTTTTGACGACAATCCAAAATAAGTTCCAGATATAAAACCAAGAATGTTTTTTCGTTTTTTTCAAGCTATAACTGATTGACTCTTTAACCCTTCTTCGATCAAAAAAAATCTGGGGTAAAGCGAACATTAAACGAACGGAAATATAAAACATCATCTGAGCAAATATAAAAATAATTAATCCTAACAGCCAATACTTATCTTCAAAGTATGTCACAATAAAATCAGGAATAACAATTTTATTGAGATAATAAATCTTTAAAATCTTTCGAATCAATGGAAAAAGCATCATGACATAAAAGAAGATAAAGGCCATTTTGGAAATCGTCACTTGTCTCATGAATAAGAAACTCTGACGAAAGACCTTGCGACTGTACTCCAGCAGAGTTCTCTTTTCATGATAGAGGAGGTGTCGAGCTCCGATAAAGAGAAGCCCTATCTGGTAATAGGCGATTAGTAAATTAACGATTACCAGAACAAATAAAGCAAGACTAACAAAGGGAGAACCCTTTATAATAGCAAAAATATTATTGTAGGAAAGAAAGAGATAACCTGTCTGACGGAGCAACAGTCCAGCAATCCAAGAATTAAGTGGTAACCAGACAAACTCAATCATCATGAATATCAAGAAAAAGAGAAAAAGTATTTTATCTAGATTAAAGTATATCTGCTTAAAACCTAGATTTTTAGGTTTTTCAGGTTTCATAGGCACTCCTAGTCAAATAATTGAGACAAGTCCAAGCCTCCAAAAGGATTGTTCGACAGGCTACTTTCTGTTCCTAACAATTCTCTAGCTTGATCGGACTCTAGAAAGGACTCGTAAACACGCGCCGTCATCCGAGCATCCTCCAAGCTATTATGGGACTGCCCTTGAAATCCAAGAAATGAGGCGACGGTTTGCAATTTGAGATTGGCAATACCATGTAAATCCGAACTCCGACGTTCAAAAGCTTCATCATACAAATCTACCTTGTACTGCTGGCTGTAGTCTAAACCATGCTCTGCTAGAATAGGCAAATCACTTTTAGCAGCATTGTATCCAACCATCGGTAAAGAACCCACAAACTCTTGGAAATCTTTTATAACTTTCTCCACTGGAGGAGCATCTTTTAAGGTCTCAGCCGTAATCCCAGTCAAACCATTGATAAAGCTTTTTAAAGGCACACTTGTATGAACATAGGAATCATAGGCATCGATTTCCTGACCATCTCTAAAACGCACTGCCGAAACTTGAATCAAGTGTGTTTGTCCTTCGTGCTGATTAAATTCTAAGTCAAAAGCAATGTAATCTTCTAATCGTTCCATTCTATCCTTCTCCTCTACTGTCTATCTTCTTATTCATTTTGAGTAACTATACTATTCACAAATAAAAGAAGCCATTAGGTTAGCACATAACCTAAACAGCTCCTTGATTATCCTCCAAATAAACGAGCAAAAAAGCCTTTCTTAGTTGATTGGACTTCTTCTTTTGCTTGGTCCAGCTCTAGCTTAAGATTTTCTTGATCCTTCATGGCTTGAAGAGTCAATTGTTGCTGCTGATCGAGTTGTTTGTCTTTCTCCGCAATCTGACGGTCTTTGATACGCATCTGCTCGTCTTTTTCTGATAACTGACGATCCTTTGCTTTTAATTGTTCATAAAGACGAAGAATTTCTGCGTTCTTCTCATCCACTAGAATCTCCATCAGTTCACGTTGCTTGACATCTTCACTGACAGGCTCATCTTCAAAAATCGTTTTTTTATAGATTTCTTCTAGCTTAATCAAGCCACTTCTGGTAACGACTGTTACCCCTTTGTCATTTTTATCTGTGTCTTCTTCTGGTAATTCTTTGACACGGTTATTGATTGCTTGGCGAGATAATCCTAAAACCTCTGCAATCTCACTGACGGTCATTTCAATACTCATAATATCCTCTGAAACGTTTTCTAGCTTTTCTTTACTTAAATCTTATCATAAGCTAGAAAAACTGTCAAATTTTCGCTTAATCTAAGGCCTTCAAAAAGGCTAGTAAAACTTGGGCAGAGCGACGTCCAGCTTCGATAATAAACTCATCAAAAGAGATGTTTGCTTCATGGTTGGCATTGTCACTCATAGCACGGATGACTAAGACTGGAAGATTAAGGGCATGCGCTGCCTGAGCAATAGCCGCTCCCTCCATTTCAACAGCTAAAACTTCTGGAAAATGGGACTTAATCGCTTCTATCTTATCATTTCCTGCAACAAAACTATCTCCGGTAGCAATCAAACCAAGATGCCAATTCTGGTCCAATTGAGATAAACTCTCTTGGATTTTGGCAACAAAGGTTTTGTCTGATTCGAAATAAAGTGGTTGTTGCGCCATTTGTCCATAAGCATAGCCAAAAGCTGTGACATCCACGTCATGATAGGCTAATTTGTCAGCAATCACAACATCCCCGACAGCAATACCTTCTGCGACCGTCCCAGCTGATCCCGTATTGATAAGAGCATCCACTTGGAAATGATCAGCCAAAATCGCCACACTCATAGCAGACATGACCTTACCAATTCCACTTTCTACAAGAACGACTTCATGAGAGGCAATGGTTCCTGTGTGATAGGTATTCCCCAAAACAACTTGCTCCTTAGCATTTTCTAAATGCTGGACCAGATAAGCCAGTTCTTCTGGCATAGCCGCAATAATTCCTATTTTCATTTCAATTCCTTTTCTATCGCCAATATTTTACAGCCAACACTAACAAAATCAAGAGAAAGATGACTACGAATAAGATTTTATTTAACTTAGAATTGAAGACATTTCTCTTAGTATTTTCAATGCGACGGCTTTTATGAATAGACGGTTCGACCTGAATCTTCAAGGTTTCCTGGCTAAAACCATGTTCCTTAGGATTGGCATAACCAAAACGGGAAGAAGAAGTTGGTAAAATCTTTGTCTCCTCATCATCTAGCAAAGGAGGACCTGAAATTTTTTCGCCTCTATTAGCTCTTTCAATCATTTCATCCGTTAATAAAGGTTTACCCATACTGACCTCCTCTATTTTTTGTGCAATTCCCAGTATTGAACAGCCATAATTGTCTTGGCATCACAAATATGACCTAATTGGATCAATTCCTTAGCTTCTTCTAGACTCACTTCAAGGACTTCCAAGGTTTCGTCTTCATCCTGCGGACGCGGATTTTCCACCTTTGTCAAATCGCTTGCTAAGTACAGTTTTAACTTCTCATTACAAAAGCCAATAGCTGAATAAAAATCGTACAAGAGTTCTAACTTCCCTGTATAGGCTGTTTCTTCCTCTAATTCACGCAGGGCTGCTGCAACAGGGTCTGTATTTTCTCCTACTTCCAATTTCCCAGCTGGAATTTCGTAAGAGACAGCCTCGATAGCCTTACGGTACTGCTTGACCAAGATGAGTTTTTGCTCATCGGTTACGGCTAAAACACAGACAGCTCCATTGTGGAAAATCAAATCGCGTTGGGCAATCCCCTTGCCTTCGGGTAATTCAACCTGATCTTGGACCAGTGTAAATATTGGTCCTTGATAGATTTCTGTTCGGCTAAGCGTTTTTTCTTCAAATTCCATGATAGACTCCTACTGATTCTTAGGATGATGAGGAAGGCGAGTAGCATATTCATCTTTATTGACCTGACGACCACGACCAATCGCAATCGCATCTGCTGGAACGTCTTTGGTAATAGTTGAACCAGCACCAACGAGGGAATTGTCACCTAACTCAACTGGTGCAATAATGGTTGAATTCGAACCAACAAAGACATTGTTACCGATGACTGTCTTGTATTTGTTTTTGCCGTCATAGTTGACTGTAATGGTTCCTGCACCGAAATTAACGTGGCTACCCACTTCACAGTTTCCGATATAAGTCAAATGACCAGCCTTAGTATTTTCGCCGATAGAAGAACCTTTAACCTCAACAAAGTTTCCAATATGGACTTGGGCAGCTAGACTTGAACCTGGACGAATGTGGGCATACGGACCGACAGTTACGCCGTCTGCAACACTGCTTTCCTCAATCATAGAGTTGGTAATGACAGCTCCTGCTCCGATAGTGCTGTCCACTACATAAGTTCCATTAGTCAGAACAGTCTCAGCACCAATTTTCGTTTGCCCTTTCAAGGTAACATTGGCTTCGATTTGAACTTCAGGAGCAATCTCAACATCAATATCGATATAAGTTGCTTCTGAATTAACAAAGCTAACGCCATTGACCATGTGCTGGTGATTGATGCGACGACGCATGACCGACTCAGCAGTCGCAAGAGCCACACGGTCGTTTACTCCAAGACTCTCATCAAAATCTTTCAACGTATAAGCACCAACTTTTTCACCAGCTTCACGGAAAATGCCAATGACATCTGTAATATAGTATTCACCTTGAGCATTGTTGGTATTGATATTTTTCAAAGCCTCAAACAAACGCTCGTTGTCAAAAACGTAAGTTCCAGTGTTGATTTCCTTGATTTGTTTTTCAAAATCTGTGGCATCCTTCTGTTCCACAATGCGAAGAACTTCAGCATTGTCATTACGAACAATTCGTCCATAGCCAAAAGGATTATCTGTTTCAGCAGTCAAGATAGTGGCCACATTTTTATGATTGATGTGGAAATCAATCAAATTTTTCAAGCTTTCACCAGTGATTAAAGGAGTATCTCCTGCGATGACCAAGGTGTGACCTGACAAACCTTCTAGGATAGGCTCTGTCATCATAACTGCATGGCCAGTACCCAACTGTTCAGATTGAGTTACAAATTCTGTCTGTCCAGCCAAGACTTCCTCAACCAATTCTGCCTTGTGTCCCACAACTGTTACTGTCTTTTCAGGTTGGATAGCTCCTACACTACGGAAAACATGTTCCAGCATAGAAATACCCGCAACCTTGTGCAACACTTTTGGCAAATCAGATTTCATGCGAGTCCCTTTACCCGCTGCTAAAATGATGGCATAATTTGACATAATCTTCTCTTTTCTCTAGAAATTCCCTTTTATTATACCATATTTCAAATCATTCCGCGATCTTGAATGAAAAAATGCTCCAAAGTCCCTTCCCTAACCCATTTTTTAAGTATTTTTTTTGATTTTTTTTCATTTTTAAGGTAAAATGATGAAATATGAGAAAGAAATTTAATCCGATTATTTTATTTGGTTTTTTTGGGATTATAATTTTTATGTTAATCCTAAATCGCCCCCATTATGAAGATCATCCTGTAAAAACAAAATCAAATATTACTCAAATAAAAACCCAGGCATTACATAACTTAGATAAACCGGTAATTGATGTTTCTGGTTGGCAGCGTCCTGAGGAAATTAATTACGATACTCTGTCCCAAAACATTTCTGGAGCCATTGTTCGCGTCCATAGTGGCGCTCAAACGTCCAAAGAGAACGATGCCTCCTTTGTTAATGGGGTAGATAAGGCTTTTAAAACCCATATCACTGAGTTTCAAAAACGAAATGTCCCAGTTGGTGTCTATGCTTATTTAGCTGGAAAAAGTGTCCAAGAAATGGAAAAAGCAGCTGAAGTTTTTTATAATGCTGCCTCTCCCTATAACCCTAGCTACTATTGGTTAGATGTTGAAGAAAAAACCATGTCCAATATGAACGAAGGGGTTGAAGCCTTTCGAGCCAAACTAGAATCACTAGGAGCTAAAGACATTGGAATCTACATTGGTGTTTATTTCATGGAAGAACATAGTATTGACACTACAAAATTTTCTTCTATTTGGATTCCGTCCTATGGTTCTGACTCAGGATTCTACGAGGCAACTCCAAAAACTGATTTAGATTACGACATCCACCAGTACACTTCTAAAGGAAAAATTGCTGGCTTTAATCACGATTTGGATATCAACGTCATCTCTTCCTTAAAAAACAAAGAAGAAACTTTTAGAAAACTCTTTTTAAAACCTTAAAAGCATTTGTTTATCATTTGCTTTTTCTTTTGTGTTTGATTGTGATACAATATAGTAAGGATTTTTTGAAATAGAAATAGTTGGAGGAAAAATATGCTCTCGTGGTTAGCACGCCTTATTAAAGGGATTGTGATTGCTCTTGGTTTTATCCTACCGGGAATTTCCGGAGGGGTTCTAGCAGCAATCTTAGGGATTTATGAACGAATGATTGGCTTTCTGGCCCACCCCTTTAAAGACTTTAAAGAAAATGTTTTGTACTTTATTCCAGTTGCCATCGGTATGCTTCTGGGAATCGGCTTATTTTCTTATCCGATTGAATACCTGCTTGAAAATTATCAGGTCTTTGTCTTATGGAGCTTTGCAGGGGCCATCATTGGTACTGTTCCGAGCCTACTAAAAGAATCAACTCGAGAATCTGACCGAGACAAGATTGATTTAGCTTGGTTCTGGGCCACCTTTATCATTTCTGGACTAGGTCTCTATTCCTTAAATTTTGTTGTTGGAACCTTAAGCGCCAGCTTTCTTAATTTCGTCCTAGCAGGGCTACTATTGGCTCTTGGAGTATTGGTTCCTGGTCTCAGTCCATCAAATCTACTTTTGATTTTGGGACTCTATGCTCCTATGTTGACTGGTTTTAAAACCTTTGACCTCTTGGGAACCTTCTTCCCGATTGGAATTGGGGCGGGTGCCACTCTCATCGTTTTTTCAAAATTGATGGATTATGCCTTAAATAACTACCACTCACGCGTCTATCATTTCATCATTGGAATCGTCTTATCAAGTACTCTTTTGATCTTGATTCCAAATGCAGGAAACGCTGAAAGCATTCAATATACCGGTATTTCACTTGTTGGTTATGTCATCATCGCCTTCTTCTTTGCTTTAGGAATCTGGCTTGGTATTTGGATGAGCCAATTGGAGGATAAGTATAAATAATGGCAAAAAAAGTTAAAATCAAAAAAACATTGGTGGAACAAATCCTGTCCAAAGCAGGTATCCCACATCAAGGGATTCAAATCAATGCCCTGGAAGGAGAACTTCCGAAAGATTATGAACGAGATCAGATTTTCAAAACCTTGGCTCTTTTAGGAGATAAGACCGGACCGATTATCGGAATTGTACCTATCACTCAACACCTGTCGGAAAAGAAATTAGCTAAAATTTCTGGCAATAAAAAAGTGAGCATGATTCCACAAAAGGACTTAGAAAAAACAACAGGTTACATTCATGGAGCCAATAATCCTGTCGGTATTCGTCAGAAACACAATTATCCCATTTTTATTGATAAGATTGCCCTAGACTTGGATCAAATGATTGTCTCTGCTGGGGAAGTTGGTCACAGCATTATCGTCGCACCACAAGACTTAGCTAGCTTTGTAAAGGCTGACTTTGCAGATATTTTGGAGGACAGCAAGTAATGAAACTCTACTTTGTCCGCCACGGCCGTACGGTCTGGAACCAAGAAGGACGCTTTCAAGGTGCTAGTGGCGATTCTCCCCTACTTCCTGAATCTATTGAAACCCTTAAAAAACTTGGTCAGTATCTCAAGGAAATTCCTTTTGATCATATTTATGCAAGTGATTTACCTCGAGCAGTCAAATCTGCCGAAATTATCCAAAGTCAACTCCAGACTCCCTGTCCTTTAAAATGCGTTCCTAATCTCCGTGAATGGCAGCTGGGTAAATTAGAAGGTTTGAAAATCGCAACTTTGGAAGCTATTTACCCGCAACAAATCCAGGCTTTCCGTACGAATCTTGCCAAGTTTGACACTCAAATGTTTGGAGCTGAATCCCTCCATAGCACAACTCAACGGACCATCCAATTTATCAAATCACTCAAAGATAGTCCGGCTGAGCGTATTCTAATTGTCGGCCACGGCGCTAATCTTACTGCCAGTCTCCGTACTCTTTTAGGTTATAAAGAACCTCTTCTTCGTAAAGATGGCGGTCTAGCAAATGCCAGCCTGACCATTCTTGAAACCCATGATTTTGAAACATTCACTCTCAATACTTGGAATGATACTTCCTATCAATAACAGAACTTGATTTTAGCATCAAGTTCTTTTTAGTTTTGAAAGATTATCCGTGAATTTCTTGCTTATTTATGATAAAATGGAAGTATCGCAAAAATGACTCATCGTATTCAATTTTGAGTAAAACTAGGAGGATCCCATGTCAACAGAACATATGGAAGAACTAAATGACCAGCAGATCGTTCGCCGTGAAAAAATGGCTGCGCTTCGTGAACAAGGAATCGATCCTTTCGGAAAACGCTTTGAACGCACTGCAAATTCACAAGAATTAAAAGATAAATTTGCTGACCTCGATAAAGAACAATTACACGATAAAAACGAAACAGCTACTATCGCAGGACGCTTGGTAACTAAACGTGGTAAAGGAAAAGTTGGCTTTGCCCACCTTCAAGACCGCGAAGGTCAAATCCAAATCTACGTACGTAAAGATGCTGTCGGTGAAGAAAACTACGAAATCTTCAAAAAAGCAGACCTAGGTGATTTCCTTGGTGTCGAAGGTGAAGTGATGCGTACAGATATGGGAGAACTCTCTATCAAGGCGACTCACATTACACACTTGTCTAAGGCCCTTCGTCCTCTTCCAGAGAAATTCCACGGTTTGACAGACGTTGAAACAATTTACCGTAAACGTTACCTTGACTTGATTTCTAATCGTGAAAGCTTTGAGCGTTTTGTCACTCGTTCAAAAATCATCTCTGAAATCCGTCGTTACCTTGACCAAAAAGGTTTCCTTGAAGTGGAAACACCTGTTCTTCACAACGAAGCTGGTGGTGCGGCGGCCCGTCCATTTATCACCCACCACAATGCCCAAAACATTGACATGGTGCTTCGTATTGCGACTGAGCTTCACTTAAAACGCCTTATCGTTGGTGGTATGGAACGTGTCTATGAAATTGGCCGTATCTTCCGTAACGAAGGAATGGATGCTACACATAATCCTGAGTTTACTTCGATCGAAGTTTACCAAGCTTATGCTGACTTCCAAGACATCATGGACTTGACTGAGGGTATTATCCAACACGCTGCTAAATCAGTCAAAGGCGACGGCCCAGTCAACTACCAAGGAACTGAAATCAAAATCAACGAACCATTTAAACGTGTTCACATGGTTGATGCTATCAAAGAAATTACTGGTGTAGATTTCTGGCAAGATATGACTTTGGAAGAAGCTAAAGCTATCGCTGCTGAGAAGAAAGTTCCAGTTGAGAAACACTACACTGAAGTTGGTCACATTATCAATGCCTTCTTTGAAGAGTTTGTTGAAGAAAACTTGATCCAACCAACCTTTGTCTATGGACATCCAGTAGCTGTATCTCCACTCGCTAAGAAAAATCCTGAAGACGAACGCTTTACTGACCGTTTCGAGCTCTTCATCATGACTAAGGAGTACGGTAATGCCTTTACTGAGTTGAACGATCCAATCGACCAACTTAGCCGTTTTGAAGCCCAAGCTAAAGCCAAAGAACTTGGTGATGATGAAGCGACAGGCATCGACTACGACTACATTGAGGCTCTTGAATATGGTATGCCTCCAACAGGTGGTTTGGGAATCGGTATCGACCGTCTCTGCATGCTCCTCACTGATACAACAACTATCCGTGATGTATTGCTCTTCCCAACAATGAAATAATACTCTTATCCTCTGACTCTTGTCAGGGGATTTTTCGATGCAAAAAGAGACTGAGGTAACACTCAATCTCTACTTTTCACTTCTTTGGTTGCTACATCTTCTCCAAACCATTTTTGGCTGATTTCTTGGAACTTCCCTTCTTGGTAAAGTTGAACAAAAGCTTGGTTTAAAACTTGTAGTAATCTTTTGTCAGCTTGTCTAACTCCGACCGCAAAGGATTCACTTTCAAATCCTGCTGAAAAGACATTGTAGTCATTTAATATACCCTCAGACTGGAGATAGTAATTAGCATACACTCGGTCAATCAACAAGGCATCAATTCGATCATTCTTCAAATCAATCAAGGCTTCATTGAAACTCTGGTATTGATTGGCCTTCTGGTCTTTAACACGATTTTTCAGTAAATCTGGATGGGCCTCAAAGTCAAGATAACCAGAGGACCCAGCTTGGGCACCCAAGGTCTTATCCTTCATATCCTCTACTGAATGAATCTGCTGGCTTTTTTTCGTAACCAAAACTTGCCGATTTTCCATATATGGAATGCTAAAGGCAACTTTCTCACGGCGTTCATCAGTGGCAGAATAGCCATTCCAAATAGCATCAATAGTTCCATTTTGTAGCTCCGTCTCCTTCATATCCCAGTCAATTGGCTGAAATTGCACCTTAACACCTAATTTTTCTGAGACAGCTTGTGCCAAATCAATATCAAATCCTGTATATTGGCCATTCTTTTCTTCAAAACCCATGGGTACAAAGGTATTGTCAAAACCAATAGTAATGGTTCCCTGCTCTTGATACTTATCCCAGTTATCCTGCTTAGGATCGCTAGCCTTCTGAGTACAAGCCGTTAAAAAGAGAGTCAGGAGCGAAACCAATACTAAAGCAATTTTCTTATTAGTCATTGGCACCTCCTACTTAGGCTCAACCTTGAGAATCTGATCTGCGATATTTTCAGCGAATTGTAAATCGTGGGTAACCACAATCTGTGTCATGCCAAGTTCCCTATTTTGCAAGATTAGTTTTTCCACTTCCAAGCGTAATTCTGGATCTAGGGCAGAAGTTGGTTCATCGTAACCAATGATTTCTGGATCAATCATCATAGCACGCGCCAAGGCCACCCGCTGCTTTTGCCCACCTGATAATGAAAATGGATAAGCATCTGCGTGGCCTGCCAGTCCTAACTGTTCCAAAAGACCACGCGCCTTCTTCTCAGCCTCTTCCTGCTTCATTCCCATGGTTTTCACAGGAGATAAGGTCAAATTGTCTAGAACGGATAAATGAGGGAAAAGTTGAAAATCTTGGAATACAAATCCCAGTAGATTGCGCTTCTCCAATTCATCCAATTCTAAAGGTTCTCCATTATAAAAGATTTGCCCTGAATCAATGGTTTCAAGACCCGCAAGCATGCGTAAGAGAGTCGTCTTACCTCCACCAGAAGGCCCAACGATAGCTAGGATTTGTTTTTCAGGAATGCTTAGACTGAAATTGGACAAAATTTGCTTTTCACCAAAACCCTTATTAATATTTCGTAATTCTAACATGGCAGCCTCCTATCTATAGTAACTGTACTTCTTCTCAACTTTTTTGGAAATGATTGTCACAATCCCAATCAAAATCAAGTAAATGGCTCCTGCCAAGAACATAGGAACCAGACTAGCATCACGGTTAGCAGCTGTTCGACTCGCCAAGATAAGGTCTGAAATTCCTAGAGCATAGACCAGAGAGGTATCCTTGACCAAACTCATAACCTCATTAAATACACTAGGGAGAACAATCTTGGTCACCTGAGGCAAGATAATATAGCGGATTATGTCAAAAGAACCAAACTTCAAAACCTTAGCAGCCTCATATTGGCCTTTAGGAATGGTATCAATCCCGCCACGGAAGATCTCAGCAAAGTAAGCCGCATAATTCAAAACAAAGGCAATGATAGCCGCAGGAAGGCGATCTAAACGGATCCCAATACTTGGGAGCACATAATAGATAAAGATCAATTGCAAGAGCAAGGGTGTGCCCCGCATGATCCAAATATAAATGTTAATCAGATGATGGAGGAGCTTCCAATGGACTTGCAAGGCAAAGGAAATCAAAACGCCCAAGGGAATAGAAAAAATCAAGACCAGCACAAAAACCTGTAACGTCATGCTTGCACCGCTCAATAAACTCGGTAATATCTCAAACAAATAAGACATACTGACACCTCCTAAAAATAATTGCTCCTATTATAGCATAAATAAACTAAATAACCAACTATTTTTGTAAAAAAATTCTTTTTCAATAGAAAAAGTATAGTATTTTGAAACTGGAATAGGACAATACGACTTCTAAATTCTTGTTAGAAATTTGATTTGAATTCTCTAATCGATTTGTTCATATTCCATTTCAACATATTATAATTTACAAGTAAAAGAAAGGACAAACTTTGCCCTTTCTCGATCTTATCTTCTATTTGTTACAGTTAACTTGACTGATAATTGAAGTTTTATCTTACGTATTTAAGATGGATTTTCTTTTTTAGTTCTTGCCAACCTCAAGGCACGATTTGGATTGAGACGATTAAATAGTTCTTCCAATTTCTTTTCATTCCAAACGTCTGCGGCGGAAACAAAATTACCATCCGCATCTCGGAAAGATATCGGTTTATCTCCCATATCAGTCTCCTAGTCTACAAATTCAAACTCAAATTTACCAATGCGGACCAAATCACCATCTTTAGCTCCACGCGCACGAAGGGCTTCATCAACCCCCATACCACGTAATTGGCGGGCAAATTTCATAACTGATTCGTCACGATCAAAGTTGGTCATATTAAAGAGTTTCATGAGTTTTTCACCAGAAAGCACCCATGTCGCATCATCATCACGACTAATTTCAAAGGCTTTTTCTTCCTCGTCAAAGCCATAGTAAGCTTCTTCTTCCATATCTGACTCGTCGTAGAGCAAGAATTCTGGTGTCTTGTCTAACAATTCAGCTGTAGCATCCAAAAGCGTTGCCAGACCTTGCTTGGTCAAACCAGAAATTGGGAAGATTGCTGGTAACTCTTCAAATTCATCGTAGTTTTCAGCTAATTTTTTCTTGAATTCTGCAAGATTTTCCTGACTCTCAGGCATATCCATTTTGTTGGCTACGATAATCTGTGGACGCTCCATAAGACGGAGGTTGTATGACTCCAACTCCTTATTGATAGCTAGGTAGTCCTCATAAGGATCACGGCCTTCGCTAGCGGACATATCAATGATGTGAAGGATGACACGTGTACGCTCGATGTGACGGAGGAACTGAGTTCCCAGACCAACACCTTGACTAGCTCCTTCAATCAAACCTGGTAAATCGGCTACTGCAAAGGATTCACCTGATTGGGTGCGAACCATACCTAGATTTGGCACAATGGTGGTAAAGTGGTAGGCACCAATTTTAGGCTTAGCTGAGGTAATAACACTGAGCAGTGTTGATTTCCCAACAGATGGAAATCCTACTAAACCGACATCTGCCAAGATTTTTAGTTCCAATTGCAACTCACGTTCCTGACCTGGTTCTCCATTTTCAGAGATTTCCGGTGCAGGATTTTTTGGTGTCGCGAAACGAATATTTCCACGTCCACCACGACCACCGTGGGCTACGATAAATTCTTGCCCGTGTTCAATCAAATCTGTCAAGACCTTGCCAGTCTCTGCATCACGAACAGTTGTACCTTGTGGCACTCGAACTCTAAGGTCCTCGGCACCACGACCATGCATCCCTTTGGTCATTCCTTTTTCACCAGAATCAGCCTTGAAATGGCGATTGTAGCGGAAATCCATGAGGGTACGTAGTCCTTCGTCTACAACGAATACCACATTGCCTCCACGACCACCATCACCACCCCAAGGACCTCCATTAGGGACATATTTTTCACGACGAAAGGCAACCATGCCATCGCCACCATTACCAGCCTTGACCTTAATCTTAGCTGTATCTAAAAACATACTCATTATTTCTTCTCACTTTAAAAAAGGGCTAGGAAATCCCAATCACAAAATTTTCTTGAATCTATTTTATAGATTGCTGAGGGCACCAATTGCAGTTGCAAAAATACCCAAAATACTTGCTAAAAGCATAATAACAACGATAATTAAAGTTATTTTCTCAAACATAGTTTTTTTACGATTTCCATTATCTCCAAATGCCATTTTTATCTCCTTTGTTACATTCTATTTTCTATTATCTTAGCATGATTTCAGCTAGTTTTCAATAGTCAGTTGCTACTGGTGCGATAATCCATAAAATGATATAAGCTATAATTCCAGCTCCGTAACAGCAAGCAAGGACACCCCAAATGACTCGAACGATAGTTGGATCCATATCTAGATAATGGGCGACTCCGGCACAAACACCAGCAATCTTTTTATCACGACCGCTTCTCATTAATTGTTTTTTCATAGCTGTTCCTCTTTCTATTCTTCATGGTCTTTCCAATAATCTCTTATGCTGATTAACTGTGTTTTTGAAGCCTTCAGCATGCGTCTAGATTCTTTTACGGGCACAGCAACCACCTGTTGCGGAAGATACAAAACTGTCTTAAAAATACGCTGACTGACCGTATCATCTTTTGCTAAATCTTTCTGGAAGTTATTTGAAATAATGGCATCCAGATAAAACTCATGCACTCGTTTCCCAAAGTTCTCAGCTGAAATCTCGTACAATTTCTCTGATAAGGTATGCTCATCCATGTCCGGCGTAGCAATCAAAGCTTCTAAAATAGCTCCAGCTAAATCATGTTCCCCATAGTACAAGGTTCCAAACATTTTATCACTGATAAGATTGTCCAGATAAGGATTTCCATGAGCAATGACAGGCGTTCCACTAGCTAAACTTTCCAAATAGGTCAAACCTTGGGTTTCACTTGTCGATGCTGAAATGAAGAAATCCGCCGCCTTATAGTAAAGAGCCGTCTCACTAGGAGCAATCATCCCTGTAAAGATAACGGAGTCTTGAATCTCTAATTTCTGGGCTTGCTCTTTGAGATCATCCAGATAAGGACCATCCCCAGCTACCACCAGTTTGACCTTGTCTTCTTCTTTCAGAACTTCTGTAAAGGCTGCTAGTACTGCTTGAATATTTTTTTCATAGGAAATTCTGGAGAGACTAAGTAGCATCTTTTCATCATCTTGAATCCCTAATTTACTACGTAGTTCTTTTAGATTTTCTTGCTTGATTTCTGGACGCTCAAACTTGGCTAATTCAATACCAGTAGGAATAACCCGTTTTGCAACCTTGACTTTATAATCAGATAGCAAGTCACGAACAATCTCACTCGGGCAAATAACCCCATCCACATCATGCAAGAAACCTCTTACTAAGTACTTGACCATACTCGGACGAATCAACATCCCCTTAGCAATATAATGCACATAGTCTTCATACTGGGTATGATAAGTATGGATGACTGGAATTTTCAATTCACGCGCAATCCAAATCCCCAACAAGCCAAGAGAAAATTCTGTCTGAGTATGAATGATATCCAGCTGATACTGTTTAGCAATTTCCAGTGCCTTGCTGAAACCTCGATAGGCAAAGCGGCGATCCTTAAAAGCAAAAAAAGGAACACTTGGAATGCGGATAATTTGCCAATCTTCATAACGATTGACATCCTTATCTGTCGTCGTAAAGATAAAAACAGCGTGTCCCTGCTTTTCAAGCTCTGTTTTCAGAGTTCGAATACTGGTCGCAACACCAGAAACCTGAGGAAAATAGGTATCTGTAAATAAACCAATTCGCATAGATTACCTCACTTTTTACTTTCTCCCTAAAGCGGCTTGTTTCTCATAAAAGTCCAACCAGATTTGTAACAAATGCTCTTCAGAATACTCTCTAGAAATATTCTTAGCCTTTTCTTTAAGTTCTTTTAAGGCAGCAGGATTTGCTTGATATTCCAAAATAGCTTCTTTCATCTCTTCTCTATCTGCTGTCGCCCGATAATTTCCCTCCAAAATTACCTTATAGAGATCCAAATCACGTAACATGATAGGAGCTTCACAACTCGCAGCCTCTAAAATGGTCATAGGAAAGAGCTCATTATAACTAGGCAGCAAGAAAAGGTCCGCTAGGGCATACAACTCACGCATTCGCTCTGGTGACACGATACCTGGAAAAATCAAATTTTCTGGAGGATTATCCATAATTTTCTTATAGCGTTCATAACCATCTGTCATGCCCCCAAAAGAGAAACCACCCGCCCAGATAAAGGTAATGTGGGGCAATTCTTCAGCAAGGCGGATAAAGTCATCAATCCCCTTGCGTTTCTGAACTTGACCTGCACCAACTACGATAAACTGATTTTCACCAAGGTCAAATTCTGATCGCAATCGACTTACTTCTTCTTGTGGAAGAGGATGCCATTTTTCCTTGTTGACAAAGTTAGGAATATAGGTCACTTTTTCACGTGGAATACCAGCTGCCACCAAATCCTCTATAAACATAGGATTGACCACCACCAAGTGCTCCATCCGGTTGTAAAAAGAAAATACATAGCGTTTGACAATTCCCTTTAAGAAAAATGGAATCTTCAAACTTCCCTCAAGTGTATCTGGCAAGAAATGTACATAGCCAATTTTCCTCCCTGAACGTTTCTTTTGGAAGGTTGATAAATAATAGGGGAAATCAATCGTATGAAAGTGAGTCACATCTGCCTCGATTGGAAGATTTTCAGTAACAATCAATTGGTCCTTGGCATCACGGTGAAGAAGACGAACTAATTCACGGTAGGCACCTGAAACTCCTTGTCCTGCTACTTTTTCACTTGAACTCAACATATTGATGCGTAATTTCTTTTTTTCCATAACTACTATTATATCATTTTCTTTGAATAAAATCAGCAAAAGAAAGGAGAGACTAGAGGAAAAGAGGGGGAAATTTCCTGCTTTTCCAATAATCTCTCACATGCTTTTATATGTTTATACTCAATGAAAATCAAAGAGCAAACTAGGAAGCTAGCCGCAGGCTGTACTTGAGTACGGCAAGGTGAAGCTGACGTGGTTTGAATTTGATTTTCGAA